>JAEEHG010000276.1 GCA_016280695.1 Solobacterium sp.
GAAAACCTGCTGAGTTCTTCCGGTCTGGATAAAAAGATGGAGGTGGCCATCCAGGATGCCTTCAACCTCAGCAACATGAGCATGGAGGAAGCAGTGCATCAGAGCTGCGCGATTCTGTCGGCGATGACCAACATGACAACCGGCGCCATCGGCCCGGATTCGGCCAACCAGCGGCTGGAGCACATTAAACTGTTCCCGCTGGATGACCGGAACACTGTATGTGTCTTCATTACAAATACAGGGCATACGGAGACCGGCAACTTCCATTTCGATGAAGCAGTATCCCTGCGGGATATCGAAAACTGCACGGAGATTCTGAACAACCGGCTGAAGGGTGTCCGGATCAATGAACTGGCCCAGCGCATGGAGGAGCTGAAACCGGTGCTGGCGGCCGAGGTGGAACGGCATGACATTCTGTTTACGGCCTTTGTCAAGGCCTTCGTGAAGTTTGCCAGTGAGAATGTATACTTCTCCGGTAAGGACAGAATGCTGTATCAGCCGGAATTCGAGAATATCGACAAGCTGAAGAGCCTGATGAGCCTGCTGGAAGATCCGAGCGTATGGCGCGGTATCTCCAGTTCGGAAAATGCGGTTGCGGTCAGGACGGCACGCGGTGCGGAACTGACCTGGCTGGATGACGTGGCGGTGGTCCGCAGTTCATTCCATGTCAATGATCATGAAAGCGGCCAGCTGCTGGTCGTCGGACCGAGCCGGATGAATTATGACAGAGTAGTGTCGATGATTGAATACGCGGCACAGATGATAGAAAAGATGTATCTCAGAGGGGGCGATGGAAACAAGTATGAGTAACGAAAAAGAAGAAACGGTCAAGGCTGAGGAAACAGTTGCGGAACCGGCAGAAACGGAAGAAACAGAAGCGGCGGAAACTGCGGCAGACGCTCCAGAAGAAACGGAAACCGAACCGCAGCCGGAACCGTCTGAAACTGAAGTGCTGCGCGCTGAAAAGGAAGCGCTGGCGGCAGAAGTAAACCGGCTGAAGAATGACTACGCCCGGGCCTATGCAGATACGGAAAACATGAAGAAACGTCTGGAAAAGGACTTTGAACAGCGCAGCAAGTACCGCATTCAGGACTTTGCCAGGGAAATCCTGCCGGTCCTGGATAACTGTGAACGGGCCCTGGCCGTCAAGCCGAAGGACACGGAAGATGAGAATTACCGCAAAGCCTTCGAAATGGTGCACCGGCAGCTGCGCACCGCTCTGGAAAAGGAAGGCGTCAGTGAGATTGAGGCTGAAGGACAGCCGTTTGATCCGAACTGGCACCAGGCCATGATGAGCGAGAAGGCAGAGGGTGTTGAGCCCGGCATGGTCCTGCAGGTTCTGCAGAAAGGATATAAACTGAAAGACCGGCTGCTCAGGGCAGCAATGGTTAAAGTGAGTGAATAACTCAGAGGAGGAAAGTGTTATGAGCAAGATTATTGGTATTGACTTAGGTACAACGAACAGCTGTGTCGCTGTCATGGAAGGCAAGGACGCCAAAGTTATAACAAACCCGGAAGGAAACCGCACAACCCCATCAGTCGTTGCGTTTAAGAACGGTGACCGGGTCGTCGGCGATGCCGCCAAGCGCCAGATGATCACCAACAAGGACACGGTCTATTCCATCAAGAGAAAGATGGGTACAGATGAAAAGGTTACCCTGGAAGGCAGGCAGTACACACCGCAGGAAGTCTCCGCGATGATCCTGACTTACCTGAAGGACTACGCAGAAGGTTACCTCGGTGAGAAGGTTGAAAAGGCCGTTATTACCGTACCGGCATACTTCAATGATGCCCAGCGCCAGGCGACCAAGGACGCCGGCCGGATTGCCGGTCTGGACGTTGTCAGAATCATCAACGAGCCGACCGCATCGGCCCTGGCCTTCGGTATCGACAAAGGCAATACAAAGGACCAGAAAGTCCTGGTATATGACCTGGGCGGCGGCACCTTTGATGTCTCCATTCTGGAAATTGCTGACGGTACATTCGAAGTTCTGAGCACTGCCGGTGATACCAGACTGGGCGGCGATGACTTCGACAATGTCATCATTGACTGGCTGGCTGACAACTTCAAGCGGGAGAACAAGGTTGACCTGAAGGCTGACCGCATGATCCTGCAGCGGTTGAAGGATGCCGCGGAAAAGGCCAAGAAGGACCTGTCCGGCATGGTGGAAGCGGAAATATCCCTGCCGTTCATCTGCATGGCTCCGGATGGCTCCGGCGCCCTGAACCTGGAAGCCAGACTGACCCGGGCTGAATTTGACAAGATGACAAAGTTCCTTGTGGACAAGACCATGGGGCCGGTCCGCCAGGCGCTGTCTGACGCCAAACTGTCCGCCGGCGATATCGATCAGGTTCTGCTAGTCGGCGGCTCCACCCGTATCCCGGCAGTTCAGGAAGCTGTCAGAAAAGAACTCGGCAAGGAACCGAACAAGAGCGTCAACCCGGATGAGTGCGTCGCCATCGGTGCAGCCATCCAGGGCGGTGTCATTGCCGGTGATGTCAAGGATGTCCTGCTGCTGGATGTCACTCCGCTGAGCCTGGGCATCGAAACCCTGGGCGGTGTCATGACCGTGCTGATTCCGAGAAATACAACCATCCCGGCCAGCAAGTCCCAGATCTTCTCGACGGCTGCCGATAACCAGCCGGCCGTGGACATCCATGTCCTGCAGGGCGAACGGCCGATGGCCAATGATAACAAGACCCTGGGTACATTCGTGCTCGACGGCATTGCGCCGGCCCGCCGCGGTGTACCGCAGATCGAAGTGACATTCGATATCGACGTCAACGGCATCGTCAACGTCTCTGCCATTGATAAGGGCACAAACAAGAAACAGTCCATCACGATCACCAACTCTTCGGGCCTGTCCGATGAGGAAATCGACCGGATGGTCAAGGAAGCGGAAGCCCACAAGGCTGAAGATGACAAGCGCAAGGAAGAAATTGAAACCCGCAACAAGGCCGAAGCCTACATCAACCAGATTGATGAAACACTGAACAGCGACAATCCGAATGTGACTCAGGAACAGAAGGATGAAGTAAAGAAGCTGCGGGATGATCTGCGCAAGGCAATCGATGAGAACGACATGGCCGGCCTGAAGGCCAAGCTGGACGCGCTGGAAGCGGCTGCCAATGCCATGGCTCAGCAGATGTATCAGAACGCCGGCAATGCTCAGCAGACAGCCGGTGCGGGCGCACAGGGTCAGAGCCAGAACAAGGGCAATGACAATATCTTCGATGCGGACTTCAAGGAAACAAACTAAATCATACGCAAGCAAATTCCTGGGAGCGATTCTGGGAATTTGTCTTGTGACCGGGTGCAGTCATTCGACGCCGCAGGCTGAGCAGGGGCGGGAGGCTGTCCCGGAGATGAAGCAGCCTTCAGAACCTGAAGAAACTGCTTATGACGGTCTGCGGAACATGAAGATCGAAGTGACTGCCGACACCCCGGCATATCGGTCTGTCAGCGGCGGTCAGTATGAAACAGTCGGTACATTCAAAGCCGGGGCGCTTCTCGATATTGATGAAGAACCGGCAGGTGCTTATCTGCATGTGCGGGGGACTGATTACTATCTGTCCGGTGCTGATGCGAAAGACAGCATGCGCTGGTTCCGCAATGAGACAAACCTCATGCCGTATGCCATGAAACTGACGACGGCGGATCACTATACGGTCGAGACATTCAAAGGCCAGGTCTATGCCGAGATGAATACGGCGGAAACCATGCCGGTATATGTGCTGCCTGGGGACGATGATCCGCGTTACGGCATTCTGTTCCAGAACGGCATCTACTATATTCCGGCAGCGGAGGTTGCTGCAACAGCAGAAACCGGGGAAGCAGAACCGGCGGTCTGCCAAAGCCTGCCGGTGCTCATGTACCACTTCTTCTACAGTGAAGCGGCCGGAGAAACCCGCAAGGACGGCAACTTCGTTGAGGTGGAAGAACTTCGTTCGCACCTGCAGTACATGCAGGATAACGGCTATCATACCCTGACGATGACGGAAGTGCTGTACTATATGCAGAACCGGGCCCGGATCCCGGTGCGCAGTGTGGCAATTACGATTGATGACGGTGATCCGACCGTTTATCAGTATGCGTTCCCGGTTTTCCGGGACTATGGCATGCACGCGACGCTGTTCCTGATCACCGGCTGGGAATCACCGGAACTGGACTGGTCTTTCTGGGAGATGCGGGAAGAGGGACTGGAACTGCAGTCACATGGCTTCCTGACGCACCAGGGCGGCTGTGCCGGCATGGGTCATGGCGGCCGGCTGCAGTGCATGGACCATGCGGAAGGCGTGGAGGATACGATCCGATCACTGGATTACTGTGACGGCGGGTTTGTCTACTGCTATCCGTTCGGCGACTATAACGATAATGCAGTATCCATTCTTCGGGATGCCGGTGTAAAGCTCGCCTTTACCACCGAAGCCGGAAGAATCCATCCGGGCATGGATATGCTGACGCTGCCGCGGGTACGCATCCACGGCGGCAATTCCCTGAGTACCTTTGCGGCAGGGATTGAGAACTGACAGGAGGCAGTGATATGGCAGATAAAAGAGATTACTATGAGGTTCTCGGGATAGCCAAGGGAGCGTCCGAGGACGAAATAAAGAAAGCCTATCGCTCTCTGGCAAAGAAATATCATCCGGATGTGAACAAGGCTCCGGATGCGGCAGATAAATTCAAGGAAATCAATGAAGCGTATGAAGTGCTGAGTGATCCACAGAAACGGCAGAACTATGATCAGTTCGGGTTTGCCGGGGTTGACGGCCAGGGCTTCTCCGGCTTCCAGAGCGGCGGCTTCGATGATTTCGGAGATATCTTCTCCCAGTTCTTCGGCGGGGCCATGGGCGGGGATCCGTTCGGGCAACGTAGCGGCCGGCGGTCCAATGCGCCGCGCCAGGGCGATGACCGGGGTATGCGGATCCGTGTCAGCTTCATGGAAGCCTGCTTCGGAACGACCAAGAAGATCTCGCTGGATGTCGATGAGACCTGTCCGGACTGCAAGGGCAGCGGGGCAGCCAGCCCGTCGGATATAGAAACCTGCCGGACCTGCGGCGGCTCGGGATATACAATGCATACCCAGAGAACCGCTTTCGGAATGTTCCAGACCCAGGGCGCATGTCCTGACTGCGGCGGCACCGGCAAGAAGATCCGCAAGGTCTGTCCGCACTGTGCCGGCCGCGGCTATACCACCAGGACCCAGAATATCGACCTGAAAATTCCCGCCGGTATTGAAAGCGGCCAGCGGCTGCGGGTCAGCGGCAAGGGTGAGCGCGGTGTCAACGGCGGTCCGAACGGTGACCTGATCGTTCAGGTAGAAGTCATGCCGCATGAGCAGTTCGAGCGTTCCGGCAAGAATATCTTCCTGGAAATCCCGGTGACTGCGGTTGACGCAACCATTGGCACAACCGTCAATATTCCGACCATCCATGGTGATGTGACCATGAAGATCCCAGCCGGCACCCAGGAAGGTACCCAGCTACGGCTGAAGGAGAAGGGTGTCCCGGATGCCCGCGGCGGCCGCAACGGCGACCAGTACTGCACGGTCCGCATTCAGGTGGAAAAGAAACTCTCAGCCCGGGAAAAGGAACTTTACCAGGAACTGCAGAAACTGCAGGGCAGCGGTAAAGGATCCGCCTGGGAGAAATTCAAAAAGCAGTTTAACTGATCCATTTGACGGAAGTCAGAAGGAGGTTATAAATAATCATGAATATTGAACAGATGACGGAACAGCTCCAGTCACTGATCGTGGCGGCTCTGGGCAAGGCCCAGGAAAACCACAACAGTGAACTGACTGTCGAGCATATTCTTTCAGCGATGCTGGAAGATGACAGCCTGGATGGTATCTGGTCCCGGCTGCACATTGACAAAAAGGCCCTGCGGGAACTGGTCAGATTGTATCTGCAGAAACTGACGGTAACTTCCGGCAGCAGCCAGCCGGTCCTGTCAAGGTATGTCAGCGAAGCTTATTCCCATGCGCTTGATTATATGAAGGCCCATCATGATACATACATGAGCAGTGCTGCCTTCCTGATCGGCATGCTGGAAACAGACGCCCCGCTGATGGTTCAGGTCCGGGAAGACTTCCGGATTGATGCCGGTAAGGCAGAAAAAGCAGAAGAGGAAAGGAGAGGCGGTATGACAATGGATGAGAAGACAACAGAAAGCCAGCTGGATGCCCTGAGCAAATACGGACATGATCTGGTGCAGGATGTCAAGGACGGGAAAATTGATCCGGTAATCGGCAGAGATGACGAAATTCGCCGGGTCATTGAAATCCTTTCCCGCAAGACAAAGAACAACCCGGTACTGATCGGTGAACCGGGTGTCGGCAAGACAGCTATTGTCGAAGGGCTTGCCTGGCGGATCATGAAGGGCGATATTCCGCTCGGCCTGCAGGACAAGCGGCTGATTGAGCTGGATATGGGCGCAATGATCGCCGGTGCCAAGTACCGCGGTGAATTTGAGGAACGTCTCAAGGGCGTGCTCAACCAGGTAAAGGAAGCCGACGGGCAGATCATTCTGTTCATCGATGAACTGCACAACCTGGTCGGGGCCGGCAAGACGGAAGGTTCCATGGATGCGGCCAATCTCCTGAAGCCGATGCTGGCCCGCGGGGAACTCAAATGCATCGGTGCCACCACCTTTGATGAATACCGGAAATACATCGAGAAGGACCGGGCCCTGGAACGGAGATTCCAGAAGATCCAGGTCAGCGAACCGACAGTAGAAGATACCATCTCGATCCTCAGGGGTCTCAAGGACCGGTTTGAGAGCCACCATGGCGTGGAAATCAAGGATGAGGCAATTGTCGCGGCTGCCGTGCTGTCCAACCGGTATATTACCGACCGGTTCCTGCCGGATAAAGCCATTGACCTGATTGATGAGGCCTGCGCCTCGATCAGGGTGGAGATGGATTCCATGCCGGCCGAACTGGATGAACTTAACCGGCGGATCATGACCCTGCAGATTGAACGGACGTCCCTGATGGATGAAACAGATCCGCGGACCCTGGAACGGAAAGAAGATATCGAAAAGGAACTGGAGCAGCTGAATAAGGAAAAGGATGTCAAGTTCAGCCGCTGGCAGCAGGAGAAGCAGGAACTGGACCAGGTGAAAAACTGGAAGGAACAGCTGGAACAGGCAAAGCTGCAGCTGACCCAGGCCCAGAACGACGCTGATTACGAAAAGGCTGCCAAACTGAAATATGATACGATTCCGACCCTGGAAAAGCAGATCAGCGCCGCAGCCCCGGATGATAAAGGCAACAGCATGATCCAGCAGGTCGTGGATGAGGAAATGATCGCGAAGATTGTGTCCCGCTGGACGCATATCGAGATCAGCCGGCTGATGAGTTCGGAAAGACAGAAGATCCTGCACCTGCCGGAAGTGCTCCGTCAGAGAGTCATGGGGCAGGATGAAGCCCTGCGGCTGGTCAGTGACGCCATCATGCGGTCCAAGGCCCAGATCCAAGACGAAAACAGGCCGCTGGGCAGCTTCCTGTTCCTCGGTCCGACCGGGGTCGGCAAGACCGAAGTGGCCAAAGCCCTGGCCCAGCAGCTGTTTGATGACGAAACAAAGATTATCCGCATTGACATGTCCGAGTACATGGAAAAATTCAGTACTTCCCGGCTGATCGGTGCGCCTCCGGGCTATGTCGGCTATGATGAAGGCGGCCAGCTGACGGAAGCCGTGCGGCGGAATCCGTACTCGATCGTCCTGCTGGACGAAGTCGAAAAAGCCCACCCGGATGTGTTCAATATATTGCTGCAGATCCTCGATGACGGCCGGATTACCGACTCCAAGGGGGTAACAGTTGATTTCAAGAACACGATCATCATCATGACCTCGAATCTCGGCAGCCAGTATGCCTTTGAAAGTGACAGACAGCTGCGGGAGGATCATTATGAGGCGGAAGTCCATAAGTTCTTCAAGCCGGAATTCGTCAACCGGATTGATGAGATCATTGTCTTCAATGCCCTGAATACAGCGGTTATGAAGCAGATTGCGGACAAGTTCCTCAACCAGCTCAGGGACCGTCTGCAGCAGAAGGATATCGAGCTCGTTGTCACCGACAGCGCGCGGCAGCGGATCATCGACTACGGCACCGACGAAGCCTTCGGGGCACGGCCGATGAAACGGCATATCCAGCGGACCATTGAAACCATGGTGGCCCGGAAGATCATTGAAGACCCGAATGTGGAAGGCCGTACGATCATTGTGGACGCGGATGATGACGATTATATCGTCACTGTCCGGGGCGTTCAGGCATAATCTCAGGGCGGTCGGCAGAAATGCCGGCCGCTTTTAGGATATAATAGGGGCATTGAGGAGATTGTTTATGGATCAGCATATCAAAGCAGCCCGCCGGCAGCTGGCCGGTGTCTGTGTAAAAAATCTGAAAAACAACGGCTTCGCGGCAGACTATTTCGAAACCGTTCCGGAAGCACTGGCTTTCCTGCAGGAACTTATCCCGGCCGGAGCCTCGGTCGGCTTCGGCGGTTCAGAAACCCTGAAAGAGACCGGTATTCTGGACTGGCTGACCGGCTGCGGGAACTTTACCGTATATGACCGTTATCATACCGATGATGTCAAAAAGGTCTTTCACCAGTGCCTGGGCGCGGATTATTATCTGATGAGCACGAATGCCCTGACGGCTGACGGTCATCTGTACAATGTGGACAATACCGGCAACCGTGTAGCAGCGCTGGCCTACGGCCCGGAACATGTTGTGATTGTGACCGGGACCAACAAGATTGTCAGGGATAACGAGGCGGCGGTCAGCCGCAATGAAGAGACGGCAGCACCGGCCAACAATATCCGGCTTAAGATGCCGAACCCCTGCACCGAATACGGCCGCTGCATGCACTGCAGCCGTGATACAACGCTGTGCAACCAGCTGGTGATCACCCGCCGCAGCAAGCCCGCCGGCCGGATTCATGTCATCCTCATCAATGAGGAACTGGGTTACTGACAGGAGGAAACAAAATGTATTATGAACTGATACTGGGCGGGGTTTTCTTTGCGCTTGGTACTTATCTGACCATCTGCACGGTCAGGACGCACAGCGCCCTGGTAATCAAGGATATGAACTGGAGCACCGGCCGCATCCTGTTTATGGTCTGTGCCGCGCTGTCAGTTGTAAGCATTGTCACAGCCGGCAACATGTACGGTTACATCCGCTTTCTGGCGACACTGTTCTGTATTGTGGCCTTCATGGTCAACCGGGATGGGGTCGGCGAGCGCGGCGTGGTCACAACCGGCAAGGTAATTCCGTGGAGTGAAGTGACAGCCTATGATTATCAGATGCTGGGCAAGAAATTCTATGTCTACTTCCTGGTGAACCGGAAAGGCAAAGGGGAACGGGACATCGCCATTCCCTTTGACGGCAAAGACAAGGACAAGGTAACTAATTATCTGAAGAAGGTTGCCGGCAAAAAGTACCGCCGGATGAAAAAAGACGAGCGTTGATATGTTCGGGAACACTTTCCGCAGAAATGTATGGGAGGTGTTTTCTTTTTGCTTGACGGATTGCCAGAATGCGCTATGATGATTATAGTCAAAATGACTATACAGGAGAAGCAATGACAGAAAAAAGAAATGCGAAGGGTCAAACCCTGCAGGAATTTCTGGACAGTTATGATGATTCACTGTACCGGCATCCGTCAAATACCGTGGACATGATTGTCATGACGGTTGAGGACGGTCAGCTGAAGGTGCTGCTGATCAGGCGGAAGGATCATCCGTGGATCGGGGACTGGGCTCTGCCGGGCGGCTTTGTGAATTTCGATGAAGACCTCGAGCAGGCTGCCTTAAGGGAACTGCAGGAAGAGACCAATATTGCGGAGAACACCTATTTCCGCCAGCTCTATACACTGGGGAAGGCAGACCGGGATCCGCGCACGCGGGTGATCTCCACCGCTTATCTGTCCATGACCAGGGCCGAGAACATCCGGAAGACCAGGGCCGGTGATGACGCGGCGGATGCGCGCTGGTTCACGATCGCCAAGACCCTGCTGGAGAAAGACGAAAACGGCCGCCGGACACTGCTTCAGCTGTACGAAGAAAAAGACGGTATCCGGATCGAATACGAAGTGACAGATACGGCCCTGCATAACTATGTACAGACCCGTTCACAGAGGCTGGACAGCAGCACGGCTGAACTGGCCGCAGACCATGTCAAAGTCATCAACATGGCCATGGACATGGTGCAGCACCGGGCTGCTTCGACCGGCATTCTGTTCAACCTTCTGCCCGAGGAAATGACCCTGCGGGAAATCCAGACAGCCTATGAAGCGGTGATCGGGCATAAAACCGACACCGGCAATTTCCGGCGTGATATCCGCCGCATGCTGAAACCGACCGGGAACACCCGCATGGTGCACGGCCGCCGCGCCGCTACCTACCGGTTTGATCCCATGTATACCTATCTGGAGGAAAATCTATGAAAAACGTACTTGTTGTAATCGACATGCAGAATGACTTCATTGACGGATCCTTGGGCACAGCGGAAGCGCCGCTGACTGTTGCGGCAGTTATCCGGGAGATTGAAAATCCGGTGTATGACGGCATCTTTGCGACCATGGATACCCATCATGAAGACTATATGGATACGCTGGAAGGGAAGAAGCTGCCGGTCATGCACTGCATCAGGGGCACGGACGGCTGGCAGATCCGCCCGGAGATCCTGCAGGCCCTGCAGGCCAGAAATGCCGAGATCATCGAAAAGCCGACGTTCGGCAGTATTGATATGGCAGAACGGCTGGCGGCAGAAAAGCCTGACTGCATCACGCTGTGCGGGCTCTGCACGGATATCTGCGTGCTGAGCAACGCGATCCTGCTGCGGGCCTATCTGAAAGATACTGCCATCAGGGTTGTATCTGCCGGCTGTGCCGCGACAACCCCTGAACGTCATCAGGCAACCCTGGCCGTGCTGAACAGCTGCCAGATCGAAGTGTGCTAGGAGGTAATACTATGAGCAACATTCACGTTGAACCGTATATTCCGGATGAAGATTATGACAATCCGGCAATGGTGACCGACTTCTATGAATTCACCATGGCAAACTGCCTGTTCCTGCACGGCTACAAGGATACTGTCATGGTCTTTGACATGTTCTTCCGGGAGAATCCGGATGACATGGGCTACTCAATCAGCTGCGGCCAGCGGAAACTGGTGAAGTTCCTGCGGGAATACCATTTCACCGAACGCGATCTGATCTGGCTGCGCACCAAGGGCATGAGCGAGGAATTCTGTGAATATCTGCGGAATTACCGCTGGAAAGGCGATATGTATGCCCTGAAGGAAGGCACTGTCTGCTACCCGCAGGTGCCGATGGTACGGATTGAATGCGACATGGTCGGGGCGATCCTGATTGAAACCTACCTGCTGCAGACAATGAATTTCCATTCCCTGATCGCCACCAAGGCAACCCGCATTTCCGGCCTGGCAACCCACACGCCGCGGAATGTCATGGAGTTCGGCACGCGCCGGGCCCAGGGCGCTTCGGCCGGCAATGACGGCGCATATGCGGCGGTGCTGGGCGGCTGTGTCGGTACGGCCAACTGCCTGGCGGAGATGAAGTACGGACCGGAGGTCAAAGCGGTCGGCACGATCGCGCACAGCTTTATCGAATTCTTCCCGAGTGAACTGGATGCCTTCCGGGCTTATGCCGCGACCTATCCGGACAATGTGTCACTGCTGCTGGACACATACAATATCTTCGAGAGCGGGCTGCCGAACCTGATCCGGCTGGACGATGAACTGGCGGCGATGTATCCGGACAATCCGAATCGCCGCGTCAAGAGTGCCCGGATCGACTCCGGTGACCTGGCCCGCGGCTACAAGAAACTGCGCAAGGCGCTGGACCGGGCCGGAAAGCCATATGTCAAGCTGGTGGCTTCCAACTCGCTGGATGAAAACAAGATCGCTGATATGGAACGTTATGAAGATGCCCACTTCGATTCCTATGGGGTCGGTGAGAAGCTGATTACTTCCTATACTGATCCGGTGTTCGGCGGTGTCTATAAGCTGGTTGCGGTCAGGCAGGCAGACGGCACCTATGCCCCGAAGATGAAGTGCTCCGATTCGCCGTCCAAGGCAATTATCCCGGGAAAACTGATGGCCTGGCGGATGTACGATGCGGAAGACAAGGCCCAGTGCGATATCATCGCCATGGATGATGAAGTCATCGAAGCCGGCAAGCCGGTCCAGGTAGTCAATCTGGACCCGGATGATTTCGATCCGAAGAAAACCCTGGTCCCGGTGCGGGTGGAAAAGCTGCTGGTGCCGCATATCATCGGCGGTGAACTGGCCATTGACCTGCCGTCCATCACGGAAAAGAAGGAATATATTAAGGACCAGCTCGAAAACCATGTCTGGGAGAGTGAACTGCGGCCGCAGATGCCGCATAAGCATTATGTGGATATGACCCTCAAGGTGGCGGAAGTCCGGGAAGAAATGTACCGGATCCTGCACGGAGGAAGCATTTGAGCCGGGCCCTCGTCTTTGTCGGGGCGTTCAATCCCGTCACCCGGGCCCACGTGGAAACGGCGGATTATGCCAGAAGGGAACTGGGCTTTGACCAGGTGATCTTCGTGCCGTCAAAACAGGAATATATCCGTCACGACCAGGAGAAGGATTATGCCTTCAGTGATGACCTGCGGCTGCATACGCTGCAGAAAATTGCCGCGGCACGCCCGTGGATGCTGGTGTCGGATTATGAGCTGAACCTGGATCATCAGCCCCGCACCTGGCAGACCCTGCAGGCCCTGCGGGCTAAAACCGGGATGGAGCTGAAACTGCTGCTGGGTTCCGACAAACTGAATGAAATCCAGCATGGCTGGCGGCATATTCCGGAAATCTGCCGGGAATTCGGGATCGCGGTCATGAGCCGGAACGGTGATGACACTGCGGCAATCATCCGCAGCGATCCGTATCTGGCGTCCCTGTCACCCTGGCTGACCGTAGTGAATGTACCTGATGTCTATCAGCATATATCTTCCAGCAAAGTCCGCCGGGCCCTGGCTGCGGGTGAGCTGGATACAGCGGCAGAATACCTGCCTGAGGAAATCCATGATCTGATTCCGATGATGCGGAAGATGGAGACAGAAAGATGAAAAATACATATGTAAAAGCAGCGGCGGCAGTCCCGTCCGTAACAATCGGCCTGCCGGCAGCCAATGCTGCAGAAACGATTAAACTGATGCAGGCGCACGCTGACTGCGGCGTGATCGTATTTCCCGAGCTCGGCCTGACGGCCTGCACATGCGGGGATCTGTTTGCGCAGTCGGCATTGCTGGACGCAGCGGAAGCGGCGCTGCTGGAAGTCGCGGCGGCCAGTGCGAAACTGCCGGGACAGACAGCGGTTGTCGGTCTGCCGCTGCGGTTTGAAGGGAGCCTGTTCAATTGTGCCGCGTTTGTCAGCGGCGGGGAAGTCGCCGGGATTGTTCCCAAGAGTTTTATCCCGGCATACGGTTCCAAGGCAGAGGGACGCTGGTTTGCTTCAGGCGAAAAGATCATCGGCCGGGAAATCATGATCGGCGGTGTGCCGGTGCCGTTCGGCATTGATGTGCTGGCTGAAGATGCTGTCAGCGGCGCGGTGCTCGGGGCCCTGCTGTCTGAGGATCTCTTTGTCCCGGACAGCCCGGCCATGCACGCGGCCATGGCCGGTGCTCAGATTATTGCCGTTCCGGCGGCTTTTGAAGAAGCGGTCCGCCAGGCTGAATACCGGCGGCAGACTGTTGTCCATACCAGCCGTACCGGCAGATGTGCCTGTGTGTTCGCATCGGCCGGCAATGATGAAAGCACAACCGACCTGGTGTACAGCGGCCAGGCCCTGCTTGCGGCCAACGGGCATCTCAAAGGCGAAAGCATCATGTCGGAAGACAGCCATGTGATCACAGCCCTGATTGATCTGGAAGAATTGATGCATGACCGTTACGCGCAGAATACCTTTGCGGCGGCGGACAGCACCTGGTACCGGCATGTCCCGGTCAGTGTAAAGCCGTGCGGCAAGCCGGAGATGACAGTAAATGAACTCAAGACAATGCTGGTCAGGGAAAAAGCCCAGCCGCAGCGGCTGCCGTTTGTCCCGGCGGATTATACCGAAAAAGCGGAACGCAGCATGCAGATCCTGCGGATTCAGGCTGCCGGGCTGATCGGCCGGCTGAAACGGACCGGCATCCGCACCCTGGTGATCGGGGTCTCCGGGGGGCTGGACAGCACCCTGGCGCTGCTTGTCTGCCATGAAGCGAAAAAGCGCCTGCCGGACATCCGCACCATCGGCATTACCATGCCGAGCCAGGGCAATACAACCGATCTGACCAAGGACAACGCGCTGCGGCTCATGGAAGCCCTGCAGGTGGAAAGCCGGGAAATCCCGATCCGTGATACCGTGGAAAGCCACCTGATGGATATCGGCCATGCGCGGGAATATCAGGGCGAAGGGGATACCGCTTATGAAAATGCCCAGGCCCGCATGCGGACCATGATCCTGATGGATGTGGCGAATATGGAAAACGGCCTGGTTGTCGGCACCGGTGATCTGTCGGAGCTGGCGCTTGGCTGGTGCACATACAACGGTGACCATATGTCCATGTACGATGTCAACGGGGACGTGCCCAAGACCCTGGTCCGCCATATCTGTGACAGTTATGCGGATCTGTGCGGCAATAAGGAACTGCATGATGTGCTCAAGGCCGTGATCGGTACGCCGATTTCTCCGGAACTGACGCCGAACAGGAAGGGCAGGATTGCCCAGAAGACAGAGGAAAAGATCGGCAAGTATGATCTGAACGATTTCTTCCTGTATCAGGCCCTGCGTTACGGCTATGCCCCGGACAAGGTCATCGGCCTGGCCATGGCGGCCTATCCGGAAATCCGCAAGCCGGATATGAAGGAAGCAGCGCTGCGCTTCTACCGGCGGTTCTTCAGCCAGCAGTTCAAACGCAGCTGCATGCCGGACGGCCCGAAGGTCGGTAGTATCGACCTGAGTCCGCGCGGTGACTGGCACATGCCCAGTGACGCTTCGGCAGCCCTGTGGCTTGATATCATTAAAAACTGCTGAGAGCGGCAGGGGCGAAAAAGAGATATACTGAATCTGAATCGGCATACACATATGATTAGAAAGAGGTGATTGAGTATGCTTACACCTGAAATGATCTGTCAGGAAGCAGCGGAACTGAAGGAATATACCCGTACACTGCGCCGGACATTTCACCGGATGCCCGAAATCAGCGGCCAGGAATTCAAGACCAGGGCCCGTATTGAAGAAGAACTGAACAGTCTCGGGATACCGTTTATTGAGCTTCCGGGAACGGGACTGATCGGTAAAATCGATACCGGTAAACCCGGTCTGCATCTGGCCCTGCGGGCGGATATTGACGGGCTGCCTGTACCTGAGAATGCCTGCAATCTGAAGAATGAGCGGGTTGTCCGCAGTGATACACCGGAAACCACATGTCATGCCTGCGGCCATGATGCCCATATGGCCATGTGCCTGACCGCGGGAAAGATCCTGATGGCACACAAGGATGATCTCTGCGGCATCATCTACCTGTGTTTTGAAGAAGGGGAAGAAACAAATATCGGCTGGCCGGCAATGCTGAAGGCGCTGGAAGATCTGGATATTGACGCAGTCTGGGGCATTCATGTCTATGCCGCGATGGATACCGGCACACTGTGTGTCGCACCCGGTCCGCGGATGGCGGGCATGAGCTGGGTGCAGCCGCATTTCCATGGCCGCGGCGGGCATGGTTCACGGCCTGACCTTTCCATCAATCCGACGATCTGTGCCGCCAACTTTGTTGTCAATACTGCCACGGCCCTGACCCAGAAGGTGAAGGCCGGAGAGACGGTTACATACGGTCTGACTTCCCTGCAGGGCGGAGCGGTAGGCAATGTCATCCCGGATGACTGCAAAGTCCTGGGAACCTTCCGGTTCTTCAACATGGAAGAAGGACTGAAAGCGGTGGATCTGGCCACCCGGGTCGCAAAGGACACAGCGGATATGTATGGCTGCACAGTTGATGAACTGCCGGATCTTGATAAAGTACTCCCGCCGACCATCAATGATCCGGAAGTGGCCGGCATTCTGGTCAAGGCGTTCGGGGATATGCTGCCGGCAGGCACGGTTGTTGACCATGAGCCATGGTACGCGACGGAGACCTTTGCCCAGTATCTGGCAAAGTATCCGGGAGCGTTCATGCATCTGGGTATCCGCAATGCCGAACTGGGTTCCGGGGCTGAGCATCACAACACCTACTTTGATGTAGATGAAGACGCGCTGCCGACCGGCGTTGCCTGCACCGTCCGCTTTGTGACGGCACTCAATGAAGCCGGTTTCAAGAGATAATCCGCATTACCAATCGGACATCTGCAAAAGCTTCCGGGAGTGAATTAACCGGAAGCTTTTCTTTGTGAATATGCGGAGAATCTTTCTAATATCCTCCCGTTTTGCTAGAATTAGTTTCATGAAAACAGTCATCTGGGATTATAACGGTACAATTCTTGACGATCTGGACATCTGTCTGCAGATCGAAAATGAAATGCTGAAAGAACGCAGTATGCCGGCCTGGCCGGTAGACCGAGAAACATACCTGGATCATTTTGGTTTTCCGGTTATTGATTATTACTATTACATCGGATATACGTTTGAAAACGAGACCTACGATGATATCTCGGTTGAGTTCAATGAACGGTATGATGAACTGTTTGACAATGCCGGTCTGATGGCGGAATTCCTGCCTGCCATTCTGCGTTCTAAAGCGAACGGCAACCGGAACGTGATTCTTTCCGCATGTCAGCATGATAAACTGATCAGCCAGTGCTCGCGGCTGGGGATCGCACAGTATTTTGATGAGATCCTGGGCATTGACAACCTGCTGGCCGGATCCAAGACGGAGATGGCGCTGAAATGGCTGGAACAGTCAAAGACAGATCC
>JAEEHG010000277.1 GCA_016280695.1 Solobacterium sp.
AGCCGTTATGAATGCCGCAACCATGAACTGCCGATCTATTTCTTTGCCGGTGAGGAAGACCCCTGCATCGGCGGCCTGAGCGGTCTGGAGAGCTCGATTGAAACGCTGCGCAAAGCCGGCTATGTCAACATCACCAGCCGCCTGTATCCGCACATGCGGCATGAAACGCTGAACGAGGAAGACCGCCTGCGGGTGTATGAAGAAACAGCCGCATGGCTGACTGAACAGCTGAACAAGCCTTTATAAATAGATCAGCATTGACTTTGAAATGCGGTTTGCTATAATTTAATCCGTTAACGACGAAGGAGACGCACTCGTGAGATGGACCCGTTCGGAACTGCTGCAGTCCGGGAAAAATGTGAATTTTGACACGGAAGCAGTCATTGATCCCGAGGTATTCAGGGACAATGCCAGAATCAACGGAACCAGGGATATCCGGGTAACCGGCCATGGCTTCCTTGATGAACATTCCGGCTGTTTCTACGCGGATATCAATGTGTCCGGCATCATGCTGATACCGGATGCGGTGACGGGCAGGGAGATTGAATATCCCTTTGAGACCGGCGGCGAGGAAGTATTTGCCTTTGAGGACACCGGAGAAGACGGCGTTTGGATCGTTACGGATGATGTCATTGATCTGTACCCGGCAGTGATCGCTCAGATCCTGATGGAGGTGCCGATGCAGGTGACCATCGCTTCTTCGGATGAATACCCCAGCGGTGACGGCTGGCGGGTCATCAGTGAAGAAGAGTATCAGAAAAGTCAGGAGGACAGAATTGATCCCCGCCTGGCAAAACTGAAGGAATTTAAATCGGAAAATCAATAGGGAGGTGTCAGGCAGATGGCAGTACAGCAGAGAAGAGTATCCAAGACAAGAAAGAATAAGAGAAGAACGCATTACAAGCTCGCAGCTCCGACTCTTGTCAAGTGCCCGGTATGCGGTGAGATGAAGCGTCCTCACCATGCATGCCCGAACTGCGGCGCAGTGGGCAAAGAAGCCCCGGCCAATCAGGCGTAAACAAAAAAATGCATTGCCTCCGCAATGCTTTTTTTGTGTTTTCAGGATAATTCCTTCCGGGGCCTGTCCATGACCGCGGCCATCCCACTGATGACGATCAGCATGCAGCCGGCAAGAATCTTGAGACCCAGCGGATCATGGTAGATCAGCGTGCCGGCAGCCAGTGATACAACCGGTTCCAGCATATTGAGGACAGAGGCCGTGGAAGCGCCCAGGATCCGGACGCCGGTACTGAACAGGAAGACCCCGGCCAGCGTGCAGAACAGCGCCACAATGACCATCAGGCAGAACGCCCGGGCCGTCGTCGGCAGGGCCAGCTCGCCCTTTACGGCCGCGGAGAGGCCGAAGAAGAAGGCGTTGACCGTACCGACATAGAATACCAGGACAAACGGATCCAGGCGGGCGAAACTGCATTTCTTGTTGGCGATGACATAGGCGGCGTAGATGATGCCGGACAGGACAGCCAGCAGGATGCCGCCGGAGTGCAGCCGGGAGAAATCAGCCATCAATATCAGTCCCGTTACCGCGGTCACCATCGCAAAGCCGCGGGCCGGCGTGGCTTTCTCGCGGAAGATCACGATCATGGCCAGATTGACAAACAGCGGGTTGGTAAACAGGAACATGGTGGCCAGGCCGACCGGGATCAGTGAATATGAAGCGGTGAGCAGGGAGGTTGTCATGCCGTAGCCGATGAAGGCGGCCAGGACCAGTTCGATCATCTCCCGCACCGTTACCCGGAGGCTGATTTTCAGCCGGCGGATAATGATGAACGCGAAGACGGAAGTAAATAAAAACTGGTTGAATACCAGGGCTGCGTCCGTCATGCCTTCACGCAGGATTTCCTTGACGAAAACCGGCAGAAAGCCGTACAGAACACTGGCGCTGACAACGGCCAGAACGCCGTTTCTTTTGCTCGTCGAAAAACTCATCAGGAGGGATTATATCATCCGGAAAAGGGCCGCGGCCAATATAATAAAACACATAATTATATATTTCCGGGATTATGACAAAAGATCTTTCCGGGTGTAAATTCACGCTTTCAGACTTCTTTCAAAAAGAAGTCTTTTTTATTCGAAAAAAGAGCGCAGCAAAGCGAAAAAATCCTTGAGTTTTATGCCTGCTGTGGTAGACTTGTGGTAGAAAGTGTCAGAAAGTGGGGGAAAGTGGAGAGCCGATATGTTCATGGGTGAATACAGACACAGTCTGGACGCGAAAAACCGGCTCATCATACCAGCCCGCTTCCGGGATGAACTGGGCGACACTTTTGTTGTTACCAGAGGCTTCGACGGCTGTCTGACCGTTTATACCGAAGACCAGTGGAAGAAAATTGTATCACAGCTGGAACAGCTGCCGGTCACAAAGAGCGAAGTACGGAAATATATCCGTTCGCTGCTGAGTAAAGCGCAGGAATGCGAATTTGACAGCCAGGGCCGCATTCAGCTTCCGCAGAGTCTGGTCGGGGTGGCGGACATCACCAAGAAATGCGTGATTATCGGCGCTGCCGACCATCTGGAAATCTGGTCTGAGGAACGCTGGGACGCTTATGACGAAACCAGTGATGAAACCTTCGAGACTGATGCGGAAACACTGACGGAGTTCCTGAAGTAATGGAACACGAAAGCGTACTGCTGCCGGAAACGATTGACCTGCTCGCTGTAAAGCCGGAGGGCATCTATGTGGATGCGACCCTGGGCCGCGGCGGTCAGACAAGGGCCCTGGCAGAAAGACTGACAACCGGCCGCCTGTACTCCTTTGACAAGGATGCCGAGGCGATTGCGGAATCGCAGGAAAACCTTGCGGATCTGGCTGACCGGGTCACACTGATTCATGCGGATTTCCGGGATCTGCGCCGGGAACTTGCAAACCGCGGCGTGGAAGCCGTGGACGGGGTCATGATGGACCTCGGCGTCAGTTCCCCGCAGTTCGATGATCC
>JAEEHG010000033.1 GCA_016280695.1 Solobacterium sp.
AACCTGGGCCTGAATCGAGACGTCAAGCGCGGAAATCGCTTCATCCGCAATGACGAGCTTCGGATTCAGCACCAGCGCCCGGGCATTGCCGATTCTCTGCCGCTGGCCGCCGGAGAACTGCTGCGGGTAGCGGGTTGCGTGTTCCCGTGACAGACCGACCTTTTCAAGAATGGTATTCACCTTCTCATCAAGATCTGCCTGGTCTTTATACATGTGATGCATTTCCAGACCCTGGGCAATGATCTCCTTAACCTTCTTGCGGGGATTCAGGCAGGCCATCGGGTCCTGGAATATCATCTGCATATTCGTGCGCAGATATTCCTCGTCCTCCGGCTTCATATTGCCGCTGATGTCACGGCCGTCGAAGATGATCTTCCCGGCTGTCGGGGTATACAGGCGGATCAGGGCTCTCCCGGTTGTGGATTTGCCCGAACCGGATTCACCGACCAGGCCGTACGTTTCACCCGGATAGATATCAAAGCTGACGCCGTCCACCGCCTTGGTGGTATAGTTCCGGTTGATGCGGAAGTGCTGTTTCAGGTTTTCAACATGAAGAAGTGGTTCACGTGCTTCTGTCTGGGTCATATGCCTTCATTCTCCTTCCTCATCTTTTCCATGCGTTCTTTCAGCTGCTCCGGCATCTCCACTTTCGGTGCCCGCGGGTCACAGAGCCAGCTCGCGACCCGGTGCTGGCCGCCGACATTGAACATCGGCGGTTCGGCCTTGTAGTCAATGGCCAGCGCGAACGGATTCCGCGGGGCAAAGGCATCGCCGTCAATCTTTTCAAGCAGGTTCGGCGGCGTGCCCGGGATGGCAAACAGGCGCTTTGAATTCGTGTCGGTATCCGGCATGGACGCGAGCAGGCCCCATGTATACGGATGCCGCGGATCATAGAAGATCTCATCAATGCTGCCCTTCTCGACAATCCGGCCGGCATACATGACGTCGACATAATCCGCCACCTTGGCAACAACGCCCAGGTCATGCGTGATGTAGATAACCGATACGCCGGTTTCCCGCTGCAGTTCCTTGATCAGTTCGAGGATCTTGGCCTGAATGGTGACATCCAGGGCGGTTGTCGGTTCATCGCAGATCAGAATATCCGGATTGCAGGCCAGGGCAATCGCGATGACAACCCTCTGCCGCATACCGCCGGAAAGCTGGTGCGGATATTCGTAGAACCGTTTCTCCGGGTTCTCGATGCCGACTTTGCGCAGCAGGTCGATCGCCCGCTCCTTGGCCGCAGCCTTGGACAGTTTTTCGTGCAGGATCATGCCCTCCATGATCTGCTTGCCGATAATCATGGTCGGATCCAGTGAAGTCATCGGATCCTGGAACACCATGGCAATATGCTTGCCGTTGAAGCGGTAACGGATTTCCTTCTGCGAAAGTTTGGTCAGGTCCACCGTCTCCCGTTCGCCTTTTTCATTTGTAAATGTATAGTCAATCTTGCCGCTTTCAATCTTGCCGTTGTTGGCCATGATACCCATGATGGTCTTGACGGTAACCGACTTGCCGGAACCGGATTCACCGACGATGGCAATCGTTTCACCGCGGAACAGGTCCATCCTGACACCGCGGATCGCCCGCACCGTGCCGCTGGCGGTTTCAAAGGAGATATTCAGGTCACGGACCGATAATACGCGGTCCTTCTTATCTTTTTTCGCTGTCATGATTCTCCTCCTATCCCTGTTTCTGGTTCGGGTCAAACGCGTCGCGGATACCGTCTGCGAACAGGTTGAAGCTCAGCATCAGCAGGGCCAGAACGGTAATCGAGCACATGATCATATACGGATGGATCGTCAGGGACTTGTATCCGTCGGAAATCAGCGAACCCAGGGATGCGTTCGGCGGCTGGATACCCAGACCGACAAAGGACAGGAACGCTTCCGTAAAGATCGCATTCGGAACCGAGAACATGGACATGATGATCAGCTGGCCGAAAATATTCGGCATGATGTCCTTGAAGATGATCGCGAAGTTCTTCGCGCCCAGTGTCCGGGAAGCCAGAATATATTCACTTTCCTTGAGCTTGAGCACTTCTGCCCGGGCAATCCGGGACATGCCGATCCACCCGGTAATCATTAAGGTGAAAATAATCGAGGGAATACCCTGCGGCAGGACCAGGCCGAGAAGCGTGACCACGACCAGGGTCGGGATGCCGTTGAGGATTTCCGCAAACCGCTGCATGACGATATCGATGCGGCCGCCGAAGTAGCCGGAGATCAGACCGTAGGACATACCGATGCCGATATCGATAATGACGGCCACAAAGGCAATCAGCAGGGAGACGCGGGTGCCTTTCCAGACCCGGGTGAACATGTCGCGGCCGTTGGTATCCGTTCCGAACCAGTGATAGAGATCAGCGAATCCCTTATCCAGATAGACGTTCTTCCCTTTCTCCACACCATTGAAGATGCCGAGTTTCTCAATTCCCGGGATCCGCGGCGGCAGACTCTGCTGGGTCAGGACAATCTCATCGTATTTATAGCCGGAGACCAGAGGTCCGACCAGAGCCATCAGGATGATGATGCAGATGATCACCAGACCGATAACCGCGCCTTTGTTCTTCTTGAAGTGCATCCAGACGTCTTTCAGGAAAGACGTGGCTGCGTATGTTTTATCCATCAGG
>JAEEHG010000278.1 GCA_016280695.1 Solobacterium sp.
ATCATGCGGTCACTGTTTTCGGTATTCTGCATGTTCCTGGGAAGAAACGAAATCAGCGCGGTCAGTGCCGCCCCGGCCCTGCAGGCCCCGGGCATCCAGGTAGTCATTTACTTTGTCCACATGATGGCCCTGTACTGCACGGCCAGCGCGGTACTTGCCTCCATCGGCACAAGGCTGCTGCGGGTGATGAACCTGGCCCTGATCCGCCGGAATGAACTGCACCTGATCTACGGCGCCAGTGAGGAGTCCATCCGGCTGGCGGAAGAACTGCAGCAGGAGCATACGGTCATTTTTGTGGACCGCGGCCCAGGCAGCGTGTTTGACGACCGCATCCTGCGGATGGGAAGCATCCTGTTCACGGATGATTCAGCCTGCCATCCCCGGCCGTCCTTTCTGAAAAAAGCCGGCATCACCAACAGCCGGAAGGGCATAGCCGTCTATTGCCTGGATAATTCCGCGGCTGCGAATATCCGCTTTGCGGCAGACCTGGCAAAAGCCATGGAAGAAGCCGGCATCTCTCCTGACAAAACCCGGATTACCGTAATCGCGGACGGGGAAGACGAAGGACATGTGAGACAGGCCGGCGGGGAGCAGTATGGCTACGGATCAGTGTTTTCGTTCAACCGGGCTGAACTGGTCAGCCGGCTGATGATCAGGCAGTATCCGCCCTGTGACACAATGACATTTGATGAGAAAGGCCGGGCCCTGGAGAATTTTGAAGCTGTCGTGATCGGCTTCGGCAACCTCGGCCAGGCGGCCCTGCGGGCCCTGATAATGAACGGGCAGTTCTGCGGCAGCCGTTTCCATGCGGTCGTGACCGCCGATTCGTTCAGCCGGCAGTCAGGCAGTTTCATGTACCGGTATCCTGCTGTCCGGGAAAACTGCAACGTGGAATTCCGCGAGGATAATGCCCGCAGTATTGAATTCTATGAATATCTGTTCTCTATCCGGGAAACACTGAACTATGTGGCCGTCTGTACCGGCAATGAGAAGGAGAATGCGGAGATTGCGGCCGAACTGACCGGGTTCCTCAGGAATGCCGGATCCAAGGCCGTTATCATACAGTGCACCAACGATGGGATCAGCCGGCTTTCGGGTTCGACCGGCCTGACGGAGACAGTCAAACTGTATTCCGAGGACCTGCTGAACAGCAGCCGGATTGACCGGATGGCAATGATTGTGAACCAGCAGTATCACACGGCCAACGGGAAAACCGCGGCGGAAAACTGGAAGGATTGTGATTACTTCAGCCGGATGAGCTGCCGGGCCGCAGCCGATTATATGCCGGCGGTGCTGAAAGCCTGCGGTGTATCGGCAGAGGATGTCCTGGCCGGGAACTGGCAACCGGATACCGAAGTCATGGAGAATCTCGGCATTATGGAACACCTGCGCTGGTGCGCGTTCCATTACTGCATGGGATACAGCCCGATGAGCCGGGAAGCGTTTGCTGATCGGGTCAGACAGTACAGTCAGGAAGTCCGCGCGCATGGCAGCAGCCGCATCCGGGTAACGAAGGATGCGGAAAACAGGCTGCACGCCTGCCTGGTTGACTGGGATGAGCTGGATGCCCTGGCGGATCTTGAGGAAGAACTGAGCGGGATCAGAAAAGATTACAAGGATATGGATAAGGATAATATCCGGATGATACCGGCGATGCTGAAAGAGGGATATGATAATTCCACAGGCATCCGTCAGTAATCACTGCATAAAATGAGCCGGAGGCAGCGGCAAAGGAGATTTTATGAGAGTATCCAGAAAGCGATTCACAGCAGGTTTGAGCATCATGCTTTTCCTGCTTGCCGGCCTGCCCGTAAAAGCAGAAGAAGCCAATGAACCGGCCGGTGCGTCAGGATCCGGCAAAGTTTCAATCGGAACAGTTACATTCAATACAGGTGATGATGTTGTATCGGGCTGGAACAGCGATTTCGGAAGCGGCTGGAAAAACGTGGCCGGCGAATATGTGGCGATGGTCAACTATGACGGTTCGGGTGCTTCACTCGTTTCGGAAACAGATAATCTGACGATTGTCGCGGCAGGACTGAACCGGCTTAAACGGATTTCCGGCAGCGGGAATATCAACCTGGCTGGAACCGGTATTCTTCTGGTTGATGAGATTGAACTGAGCGAAAGCAGCAAATTCAGCCTGTATCCGTACGGAACAATTTACAGCAGCGGCAGCGTTGCGGTGTTTCTGAAAGAAGCGGGGACGGAGAACAGTTACAGGATGATCAACGGGGCATCGGTTGAAGGTGTTCTGGATGAACGGTATGTCATTCCTGCCGGAATCAAACTGATCGTTCCGGCAAATGCTGTTCTGCGGCTTGAAACAGTTATGGCCGTCTTCCGGGAAGATGAAGGCGGGGAACAGGATGAAACCCCGGAGTATTACACCGCGCAGGACAAGATAAAAGACCCTGACACAATCGATCAGGCGAGAACTGTGATTACCACCGGCAATCTGACCATACCGGAGAATACATCTCTGGTGATTGAAACCGATGGTGAAATCAGGATGAGTTCAATATTCAGCACTGACCATTATGTTTCGTCGCTGACAGTCAACGGAAACCTGACAAACAACGGCAAAATCAGAAACGGTATCGTGGAAACAGGCGGTTCTGCCTC
>JAEEHG010000034.1 GCA_016280695.1 Solobacterium sp.
CTGTTCTACGAAAGAACATAAACAGAAACAGGGAAACAGCCGGGCTATCCGGCTGTTTCCATATGGAAGGAAGGTGCAGCCATGCTTCAACCGGGTATCAGCAGATATTCCTTTGCCTGTGACGGCCATGAACGTCACTACCGTCTTTACATTCCCGCGGGGTATCAGCCCGGGGCAGCCATGCTGGTCAGCCTGCACGGCGGCGACTATGCGATGGCCTATGAGCGCACGCACTGGCATGAACTGGCGGAAGAGAAGAAATTCGCGGTGCTCTACCCCGAATCGATCGCGGAGGGGATTGCGTTCAACTCCTGGAACCTGCTGGATGAAAGCCACGGGCGCCCGGATGATGTCAGGTATCTGGCAGAATTGATCCCGGCGGTGACGCAGCAGATCGAGGCGGATCCGCAGCGGATCTGCCTGCACGGGCAGTCCATGGGTGACATGATGGGAACCCATTTCCTGTTTGAGCATCCAGAATTGGTCGCGGCCGCCTACCTGACCTCAGGTCCGACCAAGACCATGTGGTGGATGGACGAAAACGGTGTATTGCTGTACCACCCGAAGGGCCCGGTGCCGGTGATGCGCCTGCATGGCGAAAAGGATATCTTCCAGGCGGAAGGATACTCCGAAGAGGAGCGCATGCTGTACAAGCAGCAGTGCCATGTGGTCAAGAATGCCGAGTGCTGGCTGCAGGTCAACGGCTGTGACGGGCAGCCGCGTCTCTGGACGGAGAATGAGAAAAACATGCTCATGTACAGCGGTAAAGACCACAATGACTTCTGGTCGCTGTTCATTCAGGACGGGGTGCACCGGTATCCCGCTGATACCGAGCGGCTGGCCTGGGAGTATTTCCTCTCCGGCTACCGGCTGATTGACGGGGCACATGTATACACCGGCGCGGAAAAGGAACTGCTCGGTGACACCCGGAATCTGGCTTTCGCTTTGGGCAGTGCAGAAGCACTGGTCAACGGGCAGAAAGTCCCGCTGCCCTCACCGCTTTACCGGGACGGGGACAGGCTGTACTTTGATGCCCCGGCCGCCCGGCTGCTGGCGGGACTGCTGGACCTGGACCTGCTCATCACCGACCGGGTCAGCGCGGCAGAGATTGCCGAAGCAGCCGGCCTGTGCCATGCGTACCGCTATGGGGCAGCCTATGCCGCGGACCATGCCTTTGCCATGTCGTATGACTTTGCCTACATGCTCAGGAACATCCTGGGTGTACAGGCCAACCTCAGCGATGCGGAAGCGTACCGGCTGGAAGAAAAGATCTTCGAGCAGCAGCGCCTTGATCATGGCTTTGACAAGGCAAAGACCCGGCTGGAACAGGTCTGGCAGTGGTCACACGTTGTCTGAAACGGAAACAGAAAGGCATGCCGTCCGGGATTCCGGGCCGCATGCCTTTTATTGTCAATTCAGTTCTTTGCAAGATGCATCAGTCGATTTCCAGACTGGCTTCCTTGAGCCAGTCCGGCGTGTTGGCCAGGATGATCTGTACCAGTTCCTCTACGCTGATATCTGCATCATCCCTAATCCACTGCGGCATGAGCATAATTGATCCGTAGACATGGTAGCGGATCTCTGTTTTCTGCCGGGGAGTCAGTTCCCGGCCCAACTGGTTCTGCAGCAATACTTCATATGAGGCGGCAGATTTTTCCAGAATGTCGGAGAGCAGTGAATTCTGGCCGGAATACTCAAAACATCTCTGGTAAAACCATGCCCGGGATTTCATTTCCTTTGTGACATTGATCATGCTTTCCCGGCTGAACGGCCTGCCGTCGTACTGACCCAGCTGGTTGAGCAGTTTTGTATGGATCCATATGACAAGGTCGTACTTGTCCTTGAAATGATAATAAAATGTATGCCTGTCGATGCCGCAGCGGGCACAGAGATCCTGTATCCGGACGGCTTCCAGCGGCATTTCGCGGAGCATTTCAGTAAATGTGTCAATGATCAGCTGTTTTGTCCGTTCGCCTGTTGTCATGCTTTTCACCATTATTTGCTTTTGTCTATAATATAGACATTTTTTCTGTTTGTGGCAATACGCTGATTTCGGGGTATGCTTTTATGAAACCTGTGAAGGTACTGTATGTACCGGAGGGGAGATAATATGTCTGAGGAAAAAGGCAAAAAAGTCGGCCTGGTCAATCTGATCGGCATGGGACTTGGCGGCGCAATCGGCACCGGCATCTTTGTCATGCTCGGTTACGGTATTGCGTTTACCGGCAACTCCATCGTCCCGGTCGTCATGATCGGCTGCTTCTACATGCTGCTGGCGTACTGGTATCAGCTGTGCATGCCATCGATTTTCGTGCTTAAGGGCGGTGACTATTCGATGAAGCAGCTGCTGTTCACGCCGCTGCTGACCGGGGTATCCGCCTGGTTCCTGGTTTTCACATCCATGGCGCTGTCAAATTACGCGCTTGTCCTGTCGGATTATATCATCATGCTGGCGCCGGCCCTGGCTGCCGCAAGGACAATTCTGGCAATCGTCATCATGACCCTGTTCTTCGTGTCATCCGTCAAGGGTTCCCGCTTCATGGTCCTGCTGGAGAACTATGTCACCTGGCTGCTGATGGCTGCCATCGCGATCTTTGTGTTCTTCGGCGTTCCCAAGGTCAACGCCGGCGCATTCTTCAGCGGCGGGGAAACCGGGAAGTTCTTCATGAACGGCATGTCTGGATTCCTGTCGGCAATTGCCATCATGGGTTTTGCCTGCCAGGGTACAACCGGGGCCATTAACTTCGCGCCGGTCACAAATAATCCGAAACGCACAATTCCGACGGCCATCATCTGGACAAACGTGTTCCTGGCCATCATCTACGGCCTGATGGCATATGTCGGGGCAGGCATCCTGCCGCTGGAGCAGATTGCCGGTGCGAATATTTCCGTTACCGCGGAAGCGATCCTGCCGCACGGCCTGTTCCTGTTCTTTGTCATCGGCGGCGGTATCGGGGCCATCGCTTCATCCGCGCTGGGTATGGTCGGCGGCATGCGTTACCCGCTGCTCTCGATTGCTGAAGACGGCTGGCTGCCGGCAGTATTCAAAAAGAAGACAGAAAGTGGTTATCCGTATGTCATCTACGTCGTCTACTATGTCATCGCTGTCCTGCCGATCATTACCGGCATGGGCATCGATACCATCGTATCGCTGATGATGGTGCCGACAATGCTGCTGAACATGTACCTGAACTATGCCTGCATCAAGCTGCCGGAGCAGTTCCCGGAACAGTGGGAGAAGAGATCGATCCGCATGTCCAAGGGATTCTATAAGGTCTGCTGTGTCCTGGGCATCTTCGCGGCCGGTCTAGTCGGCTGGTATCTGTTCAAGGATATGTCGATGCGTGACAACATCATCACGGTTGTCCTGGTTGCGTTCCTGTTCGGCATGTCCTGGCTCCGTATGAAGCAGGGCGCCGTATCCAGGGAAATGCTGAAAGAGCGCCGGGACGAAGTTGTCCAGGAAGCGCTGTCCACGGAATAACAGTTCCTGCATAAAAAAAACAGTCCCAGAGGATGATCCTCCGGGGCTTTTTTTGGTCAGAACAGCGTGATCGGTTCGACTTTGTCTCCCGGATCATCGGCAGTCAGCTTGCCTTCCAGGAAATGCTTCCGGCACAGGGCAATGTACTCATCGTTGGCCCCCAGCATGACCTGGGCGCCGGTACGGACAATACCGTGCTTGTTGTAC
>JAEEHG010000279.1 GCA_016280695.1 Solobacterium sp.
ATAGGAGCGGGAAACAGACGCTTCGCCGCTGCCCGGCGGCAGCATCTCATAGCGCTGCAGTTCCTCACGGGCTTTTTCCTTGACGTGCTCCGGATACGGATTGTTTTCAATCATATCCCGCAGATTCTGCGTATCATCCGTGAGATTGGAAACATCACCGAGTTCTTCCTTGATTGCCCGCAGCTTCTCCCGCAGGAAATACTCTTTCTGTGAATCATCGATATGTTCCTTGACCTTGTCATTGATGGTCGCTTCAATCTGGGAATACTGCTGCTGTTTCTCCAGTTCGGCAATGATCTGCACAAGCCGGTCATTGACATCCAGAGTTTCCAGCAGTCTCTGCTTGACCGGAATATCCAGCGGGAAATACTGGGCAAACTGATTGGTCAGTGTTACCGCAGATACCCCGTGGGTCAGCTGGTTGACGATGTCAGACGGGAACTGCGCGGTAATATTGCCGACCTTCTCGAATTCGCTGATGACCCTTCTGACCAGCGCTTTTTCTTCCATGTCGGTGCCGTGTACATCCGCCAGTTCCTCAACCGTCGCCATGATCATCATGCCGTCATCTTCCATCTCCACAAGCCGGGCCCTGGAAATGCCGGTAAAGGTTACCCGCATGAAGCCTTCCTTGCGGCGGATGATCTTGATCCGGCTCAAGGTGCCGACCTGATACAGGTTGTTCTGCTTCGGGTCATCCACCATGATATCGTTCTGACACACCAGCCAGACCATGCTGTCATATGAAGAGGATGCTTCATTAACCGCCCTGGTCGACTTGCTGCGGCCGACTTCGATCATGACATCCTGCCCCGGGAACACAACGATGCCGCGGGTGCAGACTGCCGGTACGCGAACTGTTTTGAATTTGCTCATTGCTGTACCTCCTGTTCTTTTTGACAAAATAAGACGCCAGGCGTCTTATTTCGGATTGTTTATTCAGCTGTTTCTTCAGCTTTTTTGACGTGTTCCTTTACGAACTCGTATGCCTTCTGCCGGGCCAGATCCGCCTTGACAAGGTCTGCGTCCAGCTGTTTCTTCACATCTTCAAGCTGCATGTTGTACATCTTGGACATGTTGACGAATTCGTTTTCAACATCTTCGGCCGGAACCTCGATATTCTCGAGCTTGGCAATCTTGTCCAGGATCAGCCGGAGCTTGACGGAAGCCGCGGCCTGTTCCTTGTTGGAATCGACCAGTTCTTCACGGCTCATGCCGGTCATGCTCAGGTACTGATTCATGTTCATGCCGTACTGCCGCAGCTGCTGTTCCAGCTGGGCTGTCATGTTCTCGGCTTCATTCTGGATCATGACTTCCGGAATATCGATTTCCGTACCATCGTTCAGGGCCTTGCCCAGAGCCTCATCAGCGGCTCTTTCAGCGTCCATGCGCTTGGCTTCCGCCAGTCTGTTCCGGATGAGTTTTGTCAGTTCTTCAGCTGTCTCGACGCCCGGGAAGTTGACATCCTTGGCAAAATCATCGTTGACTTCCGGCAGGACCTTTGTCTTGACTGTATTGGCCTTGACATGGAAGACCACTGCCGCGCCCTTCAGTTCTTCGGCATGATAGTTTTCCGGGAAAGTCAGGTTGAGATCCTTTTCCTCACCGGCCTTGATGCCGACCAGCTGGTCTTCAAAGCCGGGGATAAAGGAATTGCTGCCGAGTTCAAGATCATAGCCTTCTGCTTTTCCGCCTTCGAAAGCAACGCCGTCCTTGAACCCTTCATAGTCGATGTTCACAGTGTCGCCCATTGCGGCTTCGCTGTCCTTTTCGACGATATCGGCATACTGCTGACGCAGCCGGCCGATTTCCTTCTCATATTCCTCTTCGGTAACAGTGAGATCACCGAGCTTATAATCAAGATCCTTGTACTGCCCGATTTCGAAATCCGGGGCCACCGTGAAATCGAAGACGATCTCCGCGTGATCCGCATCAATGCCGCGGATATCGAGAACAGGCTGGGAAACCGGTTCCAGACCGAGCTCCTTCAGACCGGCGATCATCCATTCGTTGGCATTGTCAGATACAGCCTGTACCTGTGCCTGGTATGCCGGGATTCTCTGAGCCAGAATCTGCGCCGGAACGTGTCCCTTGCGGAACCCTTCAACCTGTACGGTCTGGGCGAGCTTGCGGAACGCCTTGTCACAGGCCTTCTTCCATTCTTCACCTTCCACGGTGACAACCATCTCACCGTTTGATTTTTCTTTTAAAGTCCAATTTGCTGCCATTTCTGTTCGCTCCTTTCAGCAATTTCAATAATTTTATAAGTATAGCAAACATCATGTGGATCGGCTATATGACAACGCGATTTCATGACAGTTTAGCACTCTACATGAATGCCTGCTAATACATTACAACAAGCGTTTAGCACTGTCAACAGAAAAGTGCTAATTCTCCGTCTCCAGCATGCTGTTCAGCTCCCGGATGACTTCATCCGCAAGCGCTCCGGCCTCCTCCGCCTCATACGTCAGCGGCAGAGCCATATATATCTTCCCGGCCAGCAGGGTCATAGCCATGTTCAGGGCCGAGGGATTACGGGCCAGTTTCTGCTGCAGGAGCGCAGCTGCCGGGCCGGTGGCCTGACAGCGGCTGACCGGGACAACTTCATCCGCATAGAATGAATACTCCACACCTTCCCGGTTCCAGACAAACTCCTCGCTGATTTCCTGTTCAGCCAGGGCGTCAATCACCAGTACGGCCGCTTCCGGCACCGGATCTTTCCGCAGATAATCCCGCAGTTCGCTGACACAGGCCCGCAGATTATGCTTCTGCAGGGCGTTGGCCGCCGCCAGCTGGGAAGCCGGCCGTCCCTTGAGCATATGCAGCAGTTCCGAAAGTGATTTCTCCCCTTTTTCCTTAGCCCGGCTGCTGCGGGCATAGATCAGTTCTTTCTGCAGGTCATGCAGTTTCTCCTCCGTCGCTGCGGGAATATACGGCATGGACAGTTCCCGCTTCAGCAGATACTCTGCATCATCAAGCTGTCCGTTCTGCAGGCAGGTACTGATTTCCGTGATGATTTCCTCGTAATAATCACTCATATGGACTCCCAATGCGTAAAGAAACAAAAACTGCATGCCCTGCAGTCTTTTTTCAAATGGCGTCCACGGAGGGACTCGAACCCGCGACCCTGCGCTTAGAAGGCGCATGCTCTATCCAGCTGAGCTACGTGGACAACACAGGTAATATAGCAAATCCTGTCAACTTCTGCAAGCATCCGGCAATGATTTTAGCCTGCTATATGCATTTACCTGTGGTTTTCATCTGCCTGCATGGTGTAATATGAAAGCATGAATATCAACCTGTATCCATATAACAGATATATCCTGCTGGCGGCTTTTGCCGTACTGCTTTTGACCATGGTCATGACACTGGTACGTCTGTCTTCATTAAGCAAAGCCCTGAATGCCAGGATGGGTGAGATCGAGAAACTATCCGCCCAGGCAGAAACCCTGCAGAAACGCATGGAACCCAAGAAAGAGAAAAAGAAGCTGCCGGATCTCAAGACGATGCTGCCCCTGCTGCTGCTCGGCTATGCCATTCTCAAGGATTACCGGGAATCAGACGGCAAGGGATTCGAACAGGTCCGCCGCTCAGCGCTCAAGGTAACAGAAAAAAGACTCGTCAGTGATCACCTGAAGAGTCAGATTACAAAGATCCGCTAGATGTGCGAGGCACATCTTTTTTTATTCGCCGCGTTTTGCCGTGGCGTAGCGGGCAAAGGAATTGCCCTCATTATGCAGCTTCGCCGCCAGTTCGGTGCCGACGTAGCGGAAATGCCATGCTTCCTGCGGGATACCGGTTATGACCTCGTCTGCCCGGTTCCATGTCTCTACAAAGCCGAAGCGCCAGGCATTTTCCTTCAGCCAGCCATACTGCATCGTATCCCGGAAATAGGCCGGCAGCAGGCCCGGCAGGCCGAAATCAACAGCCAGGCCAAGCTGGTGCTCACTGTGGCCCGGGTACGGCGCATTCGCATCTGCTTCATGTCGGAGCTTCTGTTCATCATAGGAGATATAACCGTCAGTGATGACCATGCCGGCGCAGGCCCGCGGACTTCCAGTTTCATCTGCCGCGGCAGCGCATAACGCTTCCAGGTCCTCACTGACACGCGGATCCACCAGGATTCCTTCCCTCGCGGCCGGAATCGTTTCCGTATCCAGACGGACCAGATATGTCGGTTTGCGGATACCCAGGGTTACCTCGCTGTCAACATATGTATCAACGGCCTGGGCCCCCATCAGCAGCTGGCTGCCGGCTATGTAGCGGTCGCCGAAGACAAGGAAATCATGCAGCTCGTCATAACGGTAGCCGCCCAGATATTCAATCAGGGTATCAACGCTCATGATATCAATGGTTTCTTCCACCATCTGCACGATATGGCCCGGCGGTTCCTGCCAGGCAAACTCACTGAGGCGCTTGTATTCCGAAGCGTGATAAATATTAAACCCCTCTTCCTGGATGTAGGCAACGAACATGTTCGGGGCAATGGAATATTCAATAATATAATCTATTTCCTGTTCATTCAGGTGGTCACGGATCAGCTGCCGGCTCTTCTCGTCGGTATACGGGTAGCGGGACAATTCATCGTACTTGGCATTCAGCATCAGGATACAGTAAAACGCCAGCAGCCCCACACTTGCCACAAACAGGAAAATCCATCTGTTTTTGTTTTTCGGTTCCGCCTGACTCATACCTCGTATTATATCATTCCTCCATGTGGAGTGCCTCATAGACTTTCGCGGCCACCTCATCCGGCACCACGGCAGCGATCTCTTCAACGGATGCCTTTTTCAGATTGGCAAAACTGCCGAAAGTCTTCAGCAGGAGTTTCTTGCGCTTAGGCCCGATCCCTTCCACTTCATCAAGGATGGACTTGGTCTGGCCCTTGGCCCGCAGCTTGCGGTGATATGTAATTGCCACCCGGTGAACTTCATCCTGCATGCGGGTCAGCAGGAAAAACAGACCTGAGTTCCGATCGATATCAAGGCGGTTACCGCTGACATCCATCAATGCACTCGTGTTGTGATGGTCATCCTTGACCAGGCCCATAATGCAGATATCAAGCCCGAGACTGTCGATGATTTCCTTTGCGGCTTCAATCTGGATCAGGCCGCCGTCCACGAGTATCCCGTCCGGCATGATGCCTTGATCCTTCAGCAGCCGGAAATAACGCCTGTAGACGACTTCCTTCATCGAGTCAATATCGGAGTTGCCGGTATGCAGACGGAACAGCCGGTAATCCTTGCGGCTCGGCATGCCGTCGACATATACAACACAGGAAGCGACCGTAAACGAACCGCTGATATGGCTGTTGTCGAACAGTTCCACCCGGTTCATCGGCCGTCCGGCCAGTTTTGCCAGTTGCTGCACTGCCTCCTCGGTCACGGATTCCTGCCGCTCAACCGTCTCAAACTTGAGATCAAGCTGCTTCTTCGCGTTTTCCAGGCACATGTTGATCAGTTTCAGCCGGTAACCTTTCTGCGGCTGGAAGATATGCATATCCAGCACTTCCTGCAGGGAACTGATATCCGTCTCCTGAGGCAGCACCAGTTCCGCCGGGTGCGGATGATCTTCGTAGTACTGCAGCAGGAATGATTCAAACTCTTCCGCCGCGTCGCCGTACAGCGGCCTTAACCGGAACTCCTTGTTCAGCACCAGGCCGTTGCGGACCAGGAAGCCTGTGATGGCCATATAGCCCCGGTTCACATACCAGGCAAAGACATCGCGGGAACCTCTGGCGGAGCTCTCAATCATCTGCTTGTCGATCACCCGGCTGATCGATTCAATCATCTGGTGATACTCGGCCGCCTTTTCGAATTCCAGGTTCTCACTGGCAGCGTACATCTTCGCTTCCAGATCCGCGGTGATCGCCTTCGTATCCCCGTTGAGGAACCTCGTCACGCTGTCCGCCATCTGCTGGTATTGTGTTTTATCAATCTCATATTCACACGGCCCCAGGCACTGTCCCATGTGATAGTATAGGCATACTTTGTTCGGCATCACCGTACAGCGCCTGAACGGATAAAGGCCCTGCAGCAGCTTGAGGGTATCGCGGGCGGCCGTCGCGTCCGGGAACGGGCCAAAGTAGCGGGCCTTGCGGTCTTTCCTGGTATCCCGGGCAATCATCAGCCGGGGATAATCCTCACGGGTCATCTTGATATACGGATATGAGGAATCATCAATGAACATGATGTTGTATTTCGGCCGGTACTTCTTGATCAGGTTGATTTCCAGAAGCAGTGCTTCCTTCTCTGTCCTGGTCACGGTAAAATCGAAGTCCTCGATATGACTGACCATCTTGGTCGTCTTGAAATCGTGGGCCCCGGTGAAATACTGATTCACTCTGCTGTGCAGGTTTTTTGCCTTGCCGACATAGATAATCTCCCCGTTTTTATCCTTCATCTGATAGCTGCCGGGATCTTCGGGAAGATTGGCAAGTTTTGCCTTGATATACTCTTTATCCATTTCAGTCTCTTAAAACAACTACCGTAGCCCCGGTGCCGCCTTCATTGGGCATGCCCAGCCGGAACTCTTTGACGTCCCGGTCTGCGGCCAGGGCTTTGTGTACGGCCTTGCGCAGGGCACCGCTGCCATCCCCGTGAATAATACGGAACGTGTGCAGGCGGGCAATCTTGGCCTGGTCCACATAGGCAGCCATGGTATCCATTGCTTCATCTACATGCATGCCGATCAGGTTGCATTCCAGATGCACTGTTTCAGCCGGTGCGGAAAAGGAAACCGTCGGTTTCGGCGCGGCTGTACGGGCAATTACTTTCAGGCTCGGGCGTACCGCGTCCCGGCTGACTTTCATCTCCCGGCCGTTAAGCCGGATGGTCAGATTCTTTTTGTTTACCGCGGTTACTTCCGCCACCTGGCCGGAACTGCGCAGTTCTACCGCCTGATGGACAGTATAATCGCCATTCCCGGCCGGGGTGTCCGGTTCAATTGCCGGTTTTGCGCTGTTCTCAAGTTCGTGCCGGACGGCCAGGGCTTCGTGATACGGCGCTGTCCGCATCGTCCGCAGCTCCTTCAGTACTTTGTCAGCCTTCTGCCTGGCTTCTTCCAGAATCTCTTCCGCTTCCCTTGAAGCTTCATCCTTCAGCTGTTCCCGGCGGTATTCCAGCTGCCGTTTTTCATGTTCAAGCTGTTTGTTTTTCTTTTCCGCATCTGCCAGCTGTGCTTCCAGTTTTTCCTGCAGCTGCTGGTTTTCGTTCAGCTGGCGTTCCAGTTTTTCCAGCAGTTCATCTTCACTTGTTTTCGCCTGGTTCTTAAGAAAACGCGCATAGCGGATGATGCCTCTGGGCAGCCCGTACTTTTCGGCTACTTCCAGGGCATTGGACTGACCGGTCAGCCCTTCCAGATAGCGGTAGGTCGGGGTCAGTTTTTCCATATCGAACTGGACACTGGCCAGCAGGATATCCGGGTGGCGCTTGCCGTAGGTCTTCAGGCGGCCGTAGTGGGTTGTGGCCACAGTCATCGTGCCCCGGCTGCGCAGTTCATTGAGCATGGCAATGGCCAGGCTCTCGCCTTCCCGCGGATCCGTACCGGAACCGATTTCATCCAGCAGGGCCAGACTGTTTCCGGTGGCATGTTCCGCCACCTCAGCCAGTTTGACAATCTGGGCACTGAAACTGCTCAGCGATGAAACAACACTCTGGTCATCACCGATATCAACGAAGACATGGTCAAAATACGGGATGACCGCTTCATCCGCTGTTACCGGCATGCCGCAGTAGGTCATCAGCACAAACAGCCCGATGATCTTCATCGAAACAGTCTTCCCGCCGGTATTCGGGCCGGTGATCAACAGCAGCCGGTGCGGGTCTGCGAGCCGATAGTCATTCGGTACAACTTTTTCCGGGTCAATCAGCGGATGCCGGGCCCGTTTGATATCAATGCATTTTTCCTCAGTCAGAACAGCCGCGATCGCGTCCCGCTCCCTGCCCCACTGCGCCCGGGCAAAAATACTGTCAAGCAGGGCGCAGGTTTCAAGGTTCGCCATTTCGGCTTCCGCCACGGCACTGACCTGGGCTGAACAGGCGGCCAGGATCCTCTGTACCTCTTCCTGTTCCCGGGACAGCAGCTGCTGCTTGCGGTTGTTCGCCGCCACGACGGCTGCCGGTTCAACATAGGATGCCTGGCCGGAGGCGGAATCGCCGTAGATGATGCCGCCGAACTGGTTTTTATCCGAGGCCTTGACCAGCACCACCGCCCGGTCATTCCGGTAGGTCACAATGGAATCAACAACAGATGACGAATGCGCCGCCATGAAACGGTTCACAGCCGCCGCAATATCCGCGTCAGCAGACTGCAGCTGCCGCCGGATGCCCTTCAGTTCATCCGACGCATTGTCCTTTACTTCCCCGTATTCGTTGATGCAGCGGGACAGATACTTCTCCGTCTTTTCATGCACCGTCAGCGTCGATATGATATCGTGCAGTTCCGCATGGTCACATTCCAGGGCTTCCTCATAGTTCAGTATGCCCCGGATACCGCGGATCAGCTCCATTTCAGCCACCAGTTCACCGGCGGTCAGCACCCTTCCCTTGGCTGCGTTTTTCAGCGAATCCGTCAGGTCGCGGATGCCGCCGAACGGCATCGGCCCGAAGCGGATCACACATTCCAGGGCTTCCTTCAGCTGCCGGTTGCGGTGCCGGATGATCAGCGGGTCATAGACCGGTTCCAGCGCTTCGATTTCCTGTATGCCAAGTGAAAAAGAACAGTATCGCTTCACCTGTTCAAGAATCACATTCAGTTCCAGACTCTGTTCTGTATTGTTCATTCCTTGTCTTCTTTCGGCAGCGGCAGCTGCATATGTTCCTGGAGTTCAAACCCCTGCTCCTGCAGCCACTGCTCAATTGCCTGCTTGTCATCATCGCTGATATTCTGCGATGTCATGTAGATCTGATTGACGATGTCCGTCGTGCTGACCGGCAGATTCTGCTCCTTCAGTGTACCGGTGACAGCCGTGCGGATCATGCCGAGGGCTGTATGCCTGACATAGTATTCCCCGTTGGAAAACAGTGACGTATTCATAACTGTACAGATGATGAAGATCCATACGGTTGCCGTGATCACACCCAGGCCGCCGCCAAGGATCGAGCTGATCTGCTTGAGCACCGGCAGTTCATGGATTTTCCTGGCCAGCCGGTCAATGATCGTAAACAGCAGACGGAATACCAGGAACAGGATCAGGAACCAGACAGCCTCGTTGGCGTATCCGGCCACCATATCGGCAATCATGGTATCCTGCAGGGGCAGCCATTCCCGCGGCACAATATGGATATAAGATGCCAGCAGGACATAATAGCGGACCGCCAGGAAACCGGAAATCAGCAGGCCCGCAACGGCTATAATCTGCCGCAGAAAGCCGCGCCGGCTTCCCATGACCAGGAAAAGCAGATAAAAAGCCGCTACAGCAATATTGATATAAAGCGAAAATCCAGAGGGTATCGTAATCATGTTCAATCTCCGTATCAAATATACCCAAATCACCATGAATAGGCAAATCGTATGATAAAATACCCTCATGGCAAATCAGACCATCACCCTTACCCTGTCCGCGGAAGAAAGCAGCCGCCTGCTGGCCGCCTGGCAGGAATTCAAAACCAAAAAAACACCGCCGTATGCCCTTTTTCAGCTGCGGCCGGAAAACTGTGTCATTACCTGCTATACATCCGGGAAAACCGTGTTTCAGGGTCCGGACGCGCATATCTATGCCGCCCCGTTTCAGCTGGCTGACATGATCCTGCCGCAGGCCGGCAGCGACGAGGTCGGCACCGGTGATTACTTCGGCCCGGTCTGCGTCTGTGCAGCTGTCATTACCGAAAACGACCGGCAGTTGCTGCGGGACTGCATGGTGCAGGATTCCAAGTCGCTGACCGACAGGCAGATCCGGGCCGCTGCCCCGCTTCTGCGTGAGCATCTGCAGCACAGCCTGCTGGTTGTCATGCCGGACAAATACAATGAAGTCCATGCCCGTTACAATATGAATGCCGTCAAGGCCATGCTGCATAACCAGGCCTATGTCAACCTGGCAAAAAAAACGCCGCTGCCCGCCTTCCGCGTGATTGACCAGTTTACACCGGAAACGAGTTACTACCGTTATCTGCGCACCGCGCCGGAAGTTGTCCGGGGTATTCATTTTGAAACCAGGGCAGAGGATAAATATCCGGCCGTCGGCGCGGCCAGCATGATTGCCCGACTGGCGTTTCTTGAGGCCATGGACAAAATGGAAGCGCACTATGAAATGAAATTTCAAAAAGGCGCCGGCAGTCTTGTGGACGCCTGCGCCCGTGAATTTGCTGATCGCTACGGCTTCGAGCGGCTTCATGAAGTTGCCAAGCTGCACTTCAAGAATACCGGGAAGCTGCAGGAACCACGCTGATTATTCGGCTGTATTCGGAATTTTCCTGACCGTCAGTTCAACCGTATTCTCCAGTCTGACCAATTCCACCCCGGCCGCCCGCAGCATGCGCTTGCTGGCCATGGTTGTCTCCGTATCCGCATACTTGTCGGATTCGTAGACAATTTTTTTAATGCCCGACTGAATGATTGCCTTGGCGCATTCATTGCACGGGAACAGCGAAACATAGATAGTGCACCCGGCGACCGGCCGCGGGCTGTTGAGGATGGCGTTCAGTTCCGCATGCACAACAAAGGCATACTTGGATACCAGCACGCCGCCTTCTCTTTCCCACGGAAATTCATCATCACTGCACCCCTTCGGAAACCCGTTGTATCCGACCGAGACAACCCGCTTGTTCTCATCCACAATAGCAGCTCCAACCTGCGTATTCGGGTCCTTCGAGCGCAGTGCGGACAAATGGGCAAGGCCCATGAAATACTCATCCCAGCTGAGTGTATCCTGACGTTTCGGCATTATGAATCCTCCTTCACCATGGCTTCAATATATCCTTCCGTACCGTACAGCTGATCCAGCCGCACGGCCATATTTTCACTGTGTGCATTCAGGCCAAGTCTTGCTTCTTCCTTCAGCAGCGCAAGATCCGAGCCGATATAGCGTTCATTCTGACGGATTGTAAAACTGCCGCGGCCCAGCCAGACCATCGCGCCCAGCAGGATCACCAGGGCCAGCGAGCAGTTGGTCTTCAGGCTTGTGCCTTTGCCCGGCTTCAGGATGATCCCGAGCAGCGCCCCGGTAACAAAACCGCCGATGTGGGCCAGATAGGCAATATTCGGCATGAAGTTGATCATCAGGTTGACCAGCAGCATCTCTGTGATCATGTTCCGGAAAGCCGGAATCCGCCAGCCCCCGGCCTGCACCACCAGCATGATGAACGCCGCCATCAGCCCGTAAAGGCCGCCGGAGAGCCCGACGACGATCGTATTGCCGCCGCGGATCAGCTGGAACAGCGAACCCCCGGCAATCGATCCAATCAGGATCAGGAAATACCGCAGACGCCCGTATTCCCGTTCCAGCAGCGGGCCGGTGTTGCTGAAGGAAAACAGGTTCATCAGCAGATGCCAGACACTGACATGCACCAGACCGACCGACACCAGCCGCCACCATTCCCCGGCCAGTATAAACGGCTTGTAATACGCGCCGAAAAAGATCGCCTGCTCAATCCGGGAAAGGCGCAGCGGTGCAAGATGGATCAGGCCGAACACCAGCAGGCACAGCAGCGTGATGATCATTGTGACTTTCGCTTCCTTAAGCCGGTTCAGATTCATACTTCCCCCTGACGCAGACGTTCGAGCAGTTCTTTGAAATAAGCCGGCAGCGGGGCCGTAAAGGTCATCTCTTTACCGGTGCGGGGATGCACAAACGTAAGCTGAAAGGCATGCAGCACCTGACCCTGTGTATCCATGATCCGGCATGGCCGGCCGTATTTTTCATCCCCCATGACAGGATGTCCGATGTATTTCATATGCACACGGATTTGGTGTGTCCGGCCGGTTTCCAGCCGGCACTGCACCAAAGTCGCGCCGCGGAAGCGCTCAACCACATGGAAATGCGTCCTTGCTTCCCGGCTGTTTTTCGGGGTGACAGTCATCCGCTGGCGGTCTTTGGGATCGCGCCCGATCGGCGCATCGATCAGGCCGTCATCATGATCAAGCTTGCCAACAACCACGGCCAGATACTCCCGATGGCAGGTTTTGTTCTCCAGTTGGGCCGCGATTGCCTCATGGGCAAAATCATTCTTGCAGGCGACGATGCAGCCGGTTGTGTCCTTGTCAATGCGGTGGACAATGCCTGGCCGCAGTTCGCCGTTGATGCCGCTGAGATCCTGACAGTGATACAGCAAAGCGTTTACCAGTGTCCCGCTGTACGCCCCCGGGGCCGGATGCACGACCATGCCCTTTGGCTTGTTGATGACAATAACATCACTGTCTTCATACAGAATATCAAGCGGGATATTCTCAGGTTTCATTTCCACCGGCACCGCTTCGGGAACCAGAACCTCAATCTGATCACCGGTCTCAGTCTTGTAGCTGCTCTTTACAGGTTTGCCGTTGACGGTAACATTACCCTCTTCAATCAGCATCTGCAGCCGTGATCTGGAAAGATCCGTACAGGTACTCAGGTACCGGTCGAGCCGGATCCCCGTTTCTTCCGCCGTCAGTACCAGCCGGTTCATGCCTTCTTCTCCTTATCCGGCAGCAGCATCTCCAGAAACATCAGGCCGACCCCGATACAGAGGGCCATATCAGCCACATTGAAGACCGGGAAATCATAGCCGAAGATATAGAAATCAAGGAAATCCCGGACGGCTCCGATCATCAGCCGGTCATACAGGTTGCCGGCCGCCCCGCCGATCATCAGGCACAGGGCCGTGCGGTACAGTTTTGTCTGATCCTTGCCTTTCAACAGCACATACAGCAGGCCGCCGATCACAACCGCCGCCAGCAGGCTTAAAAACGCCTGATGCCCGCTGAACATGCTCCAGGCTGCCCCGGTATTCCTGACATATGTCAGGTAAAAGAAATCCTTTATGATTTCAATTTTTCCATGCAGGGCCGGATGCAGCTGTATCCAGTATTTGGTCAGCTGGTCCAGAACCATTACTGCGATGATGATGAACCATTCCATCATTCTTCCTCGTCATTTCTCTTATATGTGCGGGCGGTGCCGAGTATCCGGGTCGTTGCCTCCTCGTTGAACTGGCTGACATAGAGATTATAATAATCCCCCTTCAGAGCCATCAGTTCCTGATGTGTACCCTGTTCGGTAATCCGGCCCTTGCTGATTACCAATATCTTATCGGCATTCACGATGGTTGACAATCTGTGGGCTACGATAAAGCTGGTGCGGCCCTTCATGACCGTGTCTACAGCTTCCTGGATAATCTGTTCCGTTTCCGTATCGACCGAAGAAGTCGCTTCATCCAGGATAAACAGGCCGGGATCGGCAATGACTGCCCGGGCAAAACTGATGAGCTGCTTCTGCCCGGTTGACAGACGGCCGCCGCCTTCACCCACTTCGGTGTCATAGCCCTTATCCAGCTGCCGGATAAACGCATCCGCGTTGACCAGCCGGCAGGCTTCTTCAATTTCTTCATCGGTTGCGTCCAGACGGCCGA
>JAEEHG010000280.1 GCA_016280695.1 Solobacterium sp.
AATGACGCTTATAAGGCAAACTTCCGCTACTATATCAAGCAGCACGGCGCCATGCTGGCAAAGGGCCGCCTGCTGGGCATCCAGTTCGAGCAGCTCTTCACCGGTGACCGTTACCTGGCCATCTCGAAGCATGCCATGGCCATGGCCGACATGCTGGCTGATGCCCTGAAGGAAAAGGGCTACAGCTTCCTGGCCGAACCGGAAACCAACCAGCTCTTCCCGATCCTCTCCAACCGGAAGATCAAGGAACTGCAGAAGCGTTTCGGCTTCAGCCTGAACGGGGTCATTGACAAGGATCATACCGCGGTCCGCTTTGTCACCAGCTTCATGACAAAGGAAGAAAATGTCCGCGAACTGATCAAAGCCCTGTAATCCCGGACACAGAAAAAAGCAGTCTTCGCGACTGCTTTTTCTTTTGTTCAGGCGTCAGTCTGTCTGGTGGGCGACATTGTAGGCATGCTCATCCTTGATCTCCTGCAGCAGCTGCGGGTTCAGGATGACATCAATGGCCGTCCAGGCCAGCGCGGTTGCGCCGAGAATGATGGAATCCAGGCCCTTCTGCGAGCAGGAAGCCTCCACCATGCCCTGGGAGTGGCCCGGCACCGCCACATCGGTGATGCTGAGCATCGGCTGGATGACCGGGACAACCTGGGAAACGTTGCCGACATCACTGGAGCCCGGCTGCACGTCCCATGTCTGCGGCTGGCTTTCATGACCCAGCGCCTTCAGGTTTTCCGCCCAGACCTGGTCGAGTTTCGGGGTCAGCACCATGTTGTCAACGAAATTCTGGAACAGGTGCATGCTGCCCTTCGTACCGGTCTGCAGGGCGGCGCCTTCAACGATCTTTTCAACCTTGGCATAGATGTCCTCGACGGTGCTCTTGGCCGCAGCCCGCAGGTAATACTTGGATTTGGTGTATTCCGGAATGACGTTCGGGGCTGTGCCGCCGTCAGTGATGATGCCGTGAATCCGCACATCCGGGGTTACCTGCTGCCGCAGCATGCTGATGGCATTGTAGACCAGGATCTGCGCGTCCAGGGCGTTCAGGCCGAGATGCGGCACCGCGGCCGCATGGGCCGGCTTGCCCCAGAATTCGATATCAACCGGCGCGTTTGCCAGGTTGCGGCTGGACAGGCCGTTTTCCGGGGAGCTGCCCGGATGGACGCAGAGCGCGAAGTCGACATCCTTGAAGTAGCCGTCGCGGACAAAGCTGCCCTTGGCGCTGCCTTCCTCGCCGCCTTCTTCACCCGGGGTGCCGTAGACCCTGACTTCACCGCCGAGTTCATCAATGACACTCTTCAGGGCTGCCCCGGCCAGGGAGGAGGTGGCGCCGAAGATGTTATGGCCGCAGCCATGGCCAAGACCCGCCAGGACATCATACTCGGCCAGCAGGGCAACCACTGGGCCCGGTTTGCCGCTCTTGTAGTATGCCGCAAAGCCGGTCCGCTGATGGGCCGCCGGCAGTTCGATCTCAAAACCTTCCGCCTTCAGCTGGTTTGTCAGCGTTTCCGAAGCGAAGAATTCATAGTTGGATACTTCCGGCTTCGCGTGGATTGCCAGCGCGATATCTTGGTAGACCTTGCCGTGTTCCTTTGCAAAAGCAGCTGTTTTTTCCTTGAAATCTGTCATGATTACCTCCGTTATTTTTCTCCTGCAGCTTCTTTCAGTTCATCAATCGTTGTATATTTCTTCGAATAGAGGGTCAGCGGGGCCATGCCGGTATCGCCGATGACGGTCAGATCATAGCCCTGTGATTCGATTTCCTTGTTCAGATAGGCATAGTGCTGGAAACTGTTGAGGTCGATCTCGCCGCTGTTGAGCGCTTCATTCGGCAGTGTATAGGCATCGAACTGGACGATCTCAATATAGATATTATCACCGCGCTCATCCAGAATCTTCTGAACCGCGTTCCAAGTGTCATGATTGGCGCCGCACACCCCGACTTTGACAACGGTCTTGTCACCCTGTTCCGTCTTGTAGGAATCGACTTCGGCCAACAGTTCCTCATCACTCAGTTCCGTCGGCTGCCATTCCCAGGCCGGGATGGAAGCTTCCAGATACTTTGCCAGGGAATACTGGGCCACATAGTCCGTATTGTAGGCACTGACGATCTTCGCGTATGTCTCATTGTCCTTATCCGCGGTCCGGGCCACGATCACGTTGATGAACGGGTTCTTGCCGTCGGCAGCGGCCCCGGACTGGTCTTCCATAATCAGGCCGTCCCGTGAAGGCACCAGACCGATCGGGATCGCGTACGTGCCGTTGATGGTGGAGGCCCCGAAGTCATCCAGGGTGGACGGCAGGGTGTTCGCCTGGGTCGGCACGATTTCAATATTGTACAGGTAACCGGTGACATCCTTCAGCTCGGGCTGCCAGCCGGCAGCCGGATCGACTTCGATGAGGCCTGCCGCTTCCAGCAGCTTGATGGCCCGGCCGCCGTTGGTGGCGTCATCCGGAATGCCGATCTTGACCGGTTCGGCTTCCTTTTCCCCGGCTGCGGATGAATTGCCGCAGGCGCTGAGCGCGGCGGCGAGAACAACGGTAAGAAGTGCTCTGAATCCTTTATTGACTGTGTTCATTTCGTATTTCCTCCTTTTCTGAACAAGGCTCTGTTTGTGGTTCTGGCAGCCAGTGTGCTGCCGGCTGTCTGCATGACCGAAACAATGATCAGCAGCAGGATAACGCAGACGTTGACGATATCCTGGTGGTGCAGGTTCTGGCCGTAGTTGATCGCGAAGCTGCCGATCCCGCCGGCCCCGACCGCGCCGGCCATGGTGGTCAGGCCGATCAGGCTGATGGCGGTGATGGTGATGACCCGGATCAGGTTTGGCACGGCTTCATGCAGGTATACGCGCAGGACAATGCCCGCGGTGCCGCTGCCCATGGCCCGGGCGGCTTCGACCTTGCCCGGATCCACCGTTGACAGGGCTGTTTCCACCTGCCTGGTGAAGAACGGCACACACCCGAAGCACAGCGGTACAACCGCGCCCTTCACCCCGATGGCGGTGCCCATGAGCAGCCGCGTGAACGGGATCAGGAAGATCAGCAGGATGATGAACGGGACTGACCGGAACGTGTTGATGAAGAAGTTCAGGGCCCGGTAGACCGTCCGGTTCTCACGGATCCCGCCGGGGCGGGCAATCACCAGGACCACCCCGAAGAAGAAGCCGATCAGCAGGGAGATGCCGCCGCCGATCAGGAACATCTGTAGGGTAGCAATACAGCTCTCCATGAATTTGTCCCAGTAGGCCAGGACGTTGGGAAACCAGGTTTCAAGCCACGCCATTGAGAATCACCTCCACTTTGACATTCCTTTCTTCCAGATACCGGATTGCCTGGTCCACCGCCAGCGGGTCCCCGCTGGCCTGGATGAGCAGGCCGCCCAGCGGCATATCCTGCAGGATTTCCACATTGGCCAGGATAATGCTCATGTTCACATTGAATATTCTTGATACTTCCGAGATCAGCGCCTCTCCGACGCTCTCCCGGCCGTAGGTCAGCCGGATCAGCCGGGTATCGGGGGCGACGGTGATGAAGCCGCTCTCCTGCAGCCGGCCCACATTGCTGAGCCCGAAGGAGGCACCGACAAACCGTCTGGTGCTGCCGGCCTGGGGATCAGCGAAGACCTCATAGACATTGCCTTCCTCGACGACCTTTCCGTTTTCCATGACAGCCATGCGGTCACAGATCGATTACACCACACCCATCTCATGGGTAATCAGCACGATTGTGACTCCGAGCCGGGTGTTGAGTTCCTTCAGCAGGTTCAGGATCGATTCGGTCACATCCGGATCCAGGGCCGATGTGGCTTCGTCACTGAGCAGGATGCGG
>JAEEHG010000281.1 GCA_016280695.1 Solobacterium sp.
TCCGCTGATCCGGGATATTGTGCTTTCCTACGGCTGGCTGGATGAAGAAATGCTGACGTATATGATTGCCGTCAGTGAAAGCACGCCGGGTCCGATTATGGTGAATCTGGCAACGTATGTAGGCAGCTCGCAGGCCGGCCTGGCCGGGGCGCTGACAGCCACACTGGCGGTTGTGCTGCCGTCATTCATCATTATCCTGCTGGTGACGGCGCTGCTGAAAACCGTACTGAAAAACCAGTATGTGCAGGCAGTGCTGCGCGGCCTGAAGCCGGGTATGATCGGCATTATCCTGGCAACGGGTATTGCGATGATCTGCCGGAACGGAATTGTTATAAAAGAAACTGTACAGATTCGGCCGCTGTTTCTGACGATCATGCTCAGTGCCGTCTATTTTGGTTCAAGAAAAATCAGAAAAGGCGGACTCTCACCGATTCAGCTGATCTGCCTGGCTGCGGCCGCCGGCATTGCCGTATACGGTCTATAAAAAAACAGAACTGCGTGGCAGTTCTGCTTTTTTTCAGTCAGGGCCGGATCAGCAGGACGGTCAGATCATTGACATTGGTGCCGGTTGGCCCGGTCATGATCAGTCCTTTGACTTTCTGCAGGGCATGATAGGCATCGTTGTCGGCCAGTATATCCGGTATTGATACACCCATGTCATGCAGGGTGCCGGCAGTGCTTCCGTCCACGATTCCGCCGGCAGCGTCGGTCGGCCCGTCGGTGCCGTCACTGCCCAGCGAGAACAGCAGTACGCTGTCCAGGCCGGCAATGCCTTCGGCCGCGGCCAGAGCAAGTTCCTGATTACGGCCGCCAAGTCCTTTGCCGTGTACGTGCACGACTGTTTCACCGCCGCAGATATATGCCAGGGCTTTGCCGTCATGACAATGGTCCTGTCCGATGGCTGCCAGGAACCGGCCGGCATCCCGGGCTTCACAGTTCAGGGAGGCGGTCAGGAAATGCGGCTCATAGCCAAGCCGGCGGCTCGTCTCTTCTGCCGCCGCGCAGAGCTGGCGGACACTGCCGGTAATCCTGGTTTCGACGTTGTCCAGTTCTTTCGGGGTTTCTGTCTGCAAGCAGGCCAGGGCCTGTTCGGAAAGCTGCAGACGGTATTTTCTGACAATGGCGAGGGCGTCAGCGCAGGTTGTATGATCTGCGCAGGCCGGGCCGGAGGCGATCATATCCAGCGGATCTCCGATGATATCCGAGAGGATAACCGCAAATACCCGGGCCGGGGAAGCCAGCCGGGCAAATTTGCCGCCCTTGACCAGGGAAAGCCGCTTGCGGATTGTATTCATTTCAACGATATCAGCCCCGCAGGCCAGCAGCTGTCTGGTGATATCCTGCAGTTCCCCCAATGGGATTGCCGGGGCTTCAAACAGGGCCGAGCCGCCGCCGGACACCAGGAAGACGAGCAGGTCATCTGCCTGCAGGTTTTCGGCCAGCCGGATGGCTGCGGCAGTGGCCTGTACAGAGTTGTCGTCTGTAACCGGATGTCCGGCTTCAAAACAGGTCACTTTCGGGATGGTTCCCATCACATGTCCGTATTTGGTTATACAGATGCCTTCGTCCAGCCGGCTGCCGAGATATCCGGCGGCTGCGGCACTCATCTGCCAGGCAGCTTTGCCGATCGCCGTAAGGAAAATCCGGCCTTTGACTTCCGGCAGATCCTGCAGAGCTTTGCGGACGGCGGTGTCGGGGTTTGCGGCGTTCAGGGCCGCGGCAATAATGGTATTTGCATCTTCACGCATGTTCATGATTCAATCCTCCGGGTGATCTGTCATTTCATCTGCGGCGGTCCGGCGGGCTTTGAGGGTTTCCAGAAAGTGATGCAGGATTCCCGCTGTCAGGCCCCAGATAACCGCTTCCTCTGTTTCATAAAACCAGAGGGTTTCACGCCGGCTGCGGAACGGGTATGCCTGCCCGCCGGGCAGAAGCGCGAAGGGGAAGGCGTCATCAAACTGCCGTTTCAGCTGATATGTCCCGGCAACTGGTTCCATCTGCAGCAGCTGCTCCACCGGGATCAGGAAGACCCGTTCAGCCTCGGCCTGGCTGAAGGTATTGCGGTAATCATGCAGGAGCCCGATAAAACAGTGAATCTGCGCTGCTCTTGAAGAATATGCATCAGGCATCGGTTTCAGGATTTCAAGCTGGGAAGGGGCTATAAGAAGCTCCTCGCAGGCTTCCCGTACAGCCGCCTGCCAGGCGGTTTCACCCGGTTCGATTTTTCCCCCGGGAAAGCAGACTTCGCCGCCCTGCGAAATGGCCGCGCTGCGGACCTCAAACAGGATGCACAGTTCATCATTCTGCTCTACCAGCGGCAAAACGACCGAAAAGCCGGTTGGGGCGGTAAAATCCGTGCTGCTGAGAAGGGGATAGATATCTTTAAGATTCATATAACTGTTATCGAACTGAGCGTTTCTTCATGGTTTCCCTGATCCGGGCAAAGGCGGCATCTTCACCGTTTTCAGCCACATCCCGCAGGATCGCTTCCATTTCTGCCGCGGTTTCCGGATGCATATAGTTCCTGGCCGGCCGGGAGAGGAAATATTCCAGCGGGCTGGCCTGTGTATAGTTTTCTTTCAGGTAGACACGGCTGGCGGCGATCCGGTCACAGACACTTTCCACCAGATAACGGTAGGGCATCTTCACCGGCCTGTAAGCACCTTTCTGCATGTCATACCAGTATTCCCAGTGATGCCGGTTAAGGCCTTTGTGATGGAGCCACCCGGGCGCATAGCCGTAAAGCTCCCGTTCAGCGTCATAGGGTGAGCGCCAGCCCTGGAAGTACTTCACGCTTTCCGCGAGTTCTGCCGGGCTGTACTTGGAAAGGTCATGTGTCAGGCCCTGATAATACAGGCCGCAGGCAAAACAGTACCGGCGGACTTCACGGCGGTGATCATGTACGGTTTTCAGATGTCCGGCCAGCTTCTGCATGACAGAAAGCTTTTTATCCCGAGTCATATCCTGATTGTATCATTCCTGTTCCGAAATCATCATAAGAATGAATGATTCTCTCTGGAAAAATACATTGTTTTCTATTCCCGGGAAGTATATTATTATCAAGTTGTGATCGGGTTTCAGGATACGGTCACTTTACAGAAAAGAGATTTTATTTATGAGAAAAACAAAAATCATATGCACAATCGGACCGGCCAGTGATTCCGAGGAAATGCTCACGAAGCTCTGCCTTGCCGGGATGAATGTCGCCCGTCTGAATTTTTCCCACGGGACGCACGAGGAACATCTGAAGCGTATCAATACAATCAAGAAAGTCCGTAATCAGCTGCACCTGCCGGTAGCCATCATGCTGGATACCAAAGGACCGGAATTCCGGATCGGGACGTTCAAGGACGGGAAGATCGAACTGGCGGAAGGAAGCCGCTTTACCTTTACCACCGAGAAGGTGGAAGGTGATGACTCGATGGTTTCGGTCAGTTACGGGAATCTCGCCAACGAAATGAATCCGGGTGATACGATTCTGGTCAATAACGGCCTGCTGGCGTTCCGGGTACTCAGTACAGACGGCACGAGGATCGAGACGGAAGTCATCAGCGGCGGGGTGATGTCCGACCGCAAGAGCATGGCTTTCCCGGGCAAGCATATCAAGCAGAAGTATCTTTCCGAACAGGATGCGAAGGACATTCTCTTCGGCGTGGAAAATGATGTTGATTTCATTGCGTGCTCATTCGTATCGGTCAAGCAGGATCTGCTCGATATTCATGAACTCCTCGAAAGCCACGGTTACGGCCATACCGCGGAACTGATTGCCAAGATCGAAAACCAGTCCGGGGTGGATCAGATCGAGGATATCTGTGAAGCCTGTGACGGCATCATGGTGGCCCGCGGCGACATGGGCGTCGAAGTCCCGCTGGAGCAGCTGCCTTCCATCCAGAAGAATCTGATTGAAATATGCCGGAAGCTCGGCAAGCGGGCAATCGTTGCCACGGAAATGCTGGAGTCCATGATTCACAATCCGCGCCCGACCCGGGCAGAGGCTTCCGATGTGGCCAACGCGGTATACGACGGGGCCAGCGCGGTGATGCTGTCAGGTGAGACAGCCGCCGGTGCGTATCCGGAACAGGCGGTTCTGACCATGGCCAGAATCGTAGCTGAAACCGAGAAGAACATCCACTACAGCAAGCGGTTCTACAACTATGAATTCCAGATTAAAAATGATGTGGACGCGATATCCCACGCCACCTGCGGCATGGCCATTGACCTGCACGCCAAAGCCATCGTGGCCTGCACGCTGAGCGGCCGTACGGCCCGCATGGTTTCCCGGTTCCGCTCACCGGTGGATATCATCGGCCTGACCACCGATGAGAAGACCTGGCGTGGCCTGGCCCTGTCCTGGGGTGTGACGCCGTGCATGTGTGAAATGTTCAATTCCACCGATGTGCTGTTCTACACCGCCAAGAATGTGGCCCGCGATGTGTTCGCGCTGCAGCCGGGTGACAATATCATCATTACCGGCGGCGTCACCAACGGTCAGTCAGGCAATACGAATCTGATCAAGATCGAAACCCTGTAAAAACAGCAGAGCAGATTGACTGCTCTGTTTTTCTCTTGAAAAGGGTACTGACTGCAGCTGCCGGGAGGGTTTGTGAACGCCTATTTCATGAACAAATAGCAGGGCAGTATGATAAAATATTTCAATGGAGGAAGTTATGACCATCCAGAATGAAAAAGAACTGAACCGTCATGTCAGCCGGACAGCTGCAGTCATCTGTGTCTATCAGTATCTCATCTGGCCGCGGGATGCGGAAATCCTGCTGGAAGATGCCGAGGAAGCTGATATCCGCAGTGATGAGTACATGGGCAGAGTCGTGGACACGGCGGTCCGGGAGAAAGACCGTTATATCGGTTATATCAATCAGGTGCTTGAACACTGGTCTTTTGACCGTCTCGGCATTATTGAACAGGCCATACTGCTGTGCGGCTGCGCGGAATTTGACCTGAAGACCGTGGAAGCGCCGGTCATCATTGATGAGTATATCCGGATCGCCCGCAAATACGGCGATAAGGATTCCCATAAACTGATCAACGGGGTTCTTGACAGAATATGAGCCAGCGGGCTGTTTCGGTATCCGCCCTGGTTCACTATGTGAAGCAGAAGCTGGAAGGGGACCCGCTGATTCAGAGAGTGCTGGTGGAAGGTGAAATCAGCAATTTTTCGAATTACCGTTCCGGCCACTGGTATTTCAGCCTGAAGGACGGCGCAGCCCAGATCCGCTGTGTCATGTTTGCCTCGGCAAACAGCCGGGTGAAGTTTCTGCCGAAAGACGGTGACAAGGTGCTGGTCCAGGCGGACCTGAATGTCTATGAGGCCCGCGGGGAGATGCAGCTGATTGTCACAGCGATGCAGGCTGCCGGGCTGGGTGAATTGTACCGGCAGTATGAGGAACTGAAGAAAAAACTGGAGACAGAAGGGCTCTTTGCCCCGGAGCACAAGAAACCGCTGCCGCCGTATCCGTTCAGTATCGGGCTGATCACCGGCAAGAATACCGCGGCCCGCTCGGATGTCCTGACAACCCTGCAGAGACGCTGGCCGGTGGCTGCCATAACGGAATACCCGGTGCTGGTGCAGGGCACGGAAAGTGCCGGACAGATTGTCCAGGCTCTGAAGAAAGCCGATGAAAGCGGGCATGATGTGCTGCTGCTGGTCAGGGGCGGCGGTTCGATTGAGGATCTCTGGTCATTCAACGATGAAACCCTGGCCCGGACCATCTATGCGCTTAATACCCCGCTGATTACCGGCGTGGGCCATGAAACAGATTTTACGATCGCCGATTTTGCGGCAGATCTGCGGGCTCCGACCCCGACCGGGGCGGCTGAACGCTGTGCCCCGGATATCCGGGATGTACTCAGCCGCATTGACCAGTTTCATGTCCGGCTCCGTGGGGCGGTATCGGCCCGTATGAGTGCCGAACGCAGACATATTGATGCCATCAGGCGGTATTCCTGGTTTGCCGATCCGCAACGGCTGGTGCGCGATCCGCAGCTGCGGCTGAACGATCTGGCGATCCGGCTGGACGATGAGATCCGGGCGGTCCGGCAGATGCAGGACGGGCGCCTGCGCCAGCTGATGGGAAACCTGCAGAAAGCCCTGCGGGAACGTATGCGTGACACGGAGAATACACTCCATGAAAACCGGCAGGCCGTATTGTATGCCCTGAACCTGCGGCTTACAAGGGAAAACGACCGCCTGCAGAAAAACATCCATCTGCTTGATGCCTATTCACCGCTGAAGGTGATAGCCCGCGGCTACAGCATCGTGCTGAAAAACGGGACGGCTGTCAGACGGGCGGATATGGTGCAGAAAGGCGATGAAGTAGAACTTCTTCTGGGCCGCGGAAAAGCTGCGGCTGTCATCACAGATACAGATATGGAGGCAGAACATGGCTGATAAGGAAAAGACATTTGAAGAATCCATGGCCCGGCTTGAGGAAATCGTGCGGATTCTTGAGAAGAATGAAAAACCGCTGGATGAAACAATCGCATTGTTTGAAGAAGGACTGAAACTGGTCAGGACATGTGATGCCAGACTGAAGTCCTTTGAGACGAAGATCGAGGAGATCACGGCCGCTGATCATGAAGAAGAGTGAATTCGAGGAAAAACTGAAGCTTACGGCCGCTGCAGTCAAAGACAGCCGCGTAAAGGAAGCCATGCTGTATTCCCTCATGGCGGGCGGCAAGCGCATCCGGCCGATGATGCTCTATGCAGTGACAGAAGGTTACGGACTGCCGGCGGAAACCGCAGATGCTTTTGCCTGCGCGCTGGAGATGATCCATACGTACTCACTGATTCACGATGATCTGCCGGCAATGGACAATGATGACCTGCGCCGGGGCAGACCGACCTGCCACAAGGCCTTTGATGAAGCGACGGCGATTCTGGCCGGGGACGGGCTGCTGACGTACGCGTTTGAAACAGCCGTGAAGACTGCAGGCATATCGGCGGAACAAGTGCTGAAAGGGGTGCGGATCCTGGCCGGAGACGCCGGCCCGGACGGGATGGTATTGGGCCAGTGCCTGGATATGCAGGAATCTGTGCAGACGGACTGGAAAGCACTGCAGACCATCCACCACCATAAAACCGGCTGCCTGCTGAGCGCGCCTCTGGAAATCGGTGCGGTCCTGGCCGGGTGTGATGAGGAAACCTGCGGCCTCTGGCGGCAGATCGGCTTCGACATCGGTCTGGCTTTCCAGCTGCAGGATGATATTCTTGATGTGGAAAAAACCGCTGCCGAACTGGGCAAGTCCAATTCGGATGAGCGCAATGAAAAAGTAACCGGGGTCAGCCTTCTGGGGATAGAGAAGGCCAGAACCCTGATGAATCAGCTGTATGACGACAGTTTTGCGAAGATCGAAAAAATAAAGGGGTTCGAATCTGACGCGCTGACCGGTCTGCTGCGGGAAGTACAGCACCGGAATCACTAGGAGGAACCTATGGATCTGACAACCATTGAGAATCCCGGCTTTCTGAAAGATAAGTCGGTTGAGGAAATGGAGGATCTGGCCGCGGATATCCGGGCCTTCCTGATTCATTCCCTTGCCAAAACAGGCGGGCACATTGCCAGCAATCTGGGAGTCGTGGAACTCACCATCGCCCTGCATTATGTTTTTGATATGCCGGCTGACAAAATATTTTTTGATGTCGGCCACCAGTGCTACACGCACAAGATCCTGACCGGACGGGCCAAGGCGTTTGAGACGCTGCGGCAGTACGGCGGGATCAGCGGCTTTCAGAAACGCCGGGAAAGCGAATATGATGTCTGGGAGGCCGGACACAGTTCCACTTCCCTGAGCGCCGCGCTGGGCATGGCAATAGCCCGGGACCTGAATCATGAAGATTACCATATCGTCCCGGTCATCGGGGACGGGGCGCTGAGTTCCGGCATGGCCCTGGAAGCCCTGAATACGATCGGTTCCGAACGGCGCAGGATGATCATTATCTTCAATGACAACAATATGTCCATCTCAAAGAATGTCGGGGCCCTGACCCGCGGGTTCTCGCGTCTGCGCTCAGCAAAATCATACAATTCCCTCAAACTGAACATGAAGGATGCCCTGAACCGCAGCGGCGTGGGCAAGGTTGTCTATACCGGCCTGAAGGGCATCAAGGATACGCTTCGCGACACAGTGATTGACAGGGGCATTTTCGGCGAATTCAACGTCAATTATCTCGGCCCGGTGGATGGTCACAGCATCAAGGATCTGATCCGGGTGCTGACGGTGGCGAAGGAATATGATGACCCGGTGGTTATCCATGTCATCACCCGTAAGGGGAAGGGCTATGCGCCGTGTGAGATGGACCGGGAGGGGATCTGGCACGGGGTCGGGCCGTTTGACCCGGCAACCGGAAAAATGCTGGCTGCCACGCCGGAAGGCTACAAGTCATGGTCAAAGCTGATGGCGGATACGCTGGAGGAACTGGCTACCAGGAACGAAGATATCATTGCCTTGACGCCGGCCATGATCAACGGCAGTTCCCTGGAATCATTCTTTGCGCATTTCAGCGAGCGCAGTTTTGACTGCGGCATCGCAGAAGAACATACGGTTACCATGGCTGCCGGCATGGCGATCAGCGGCAAGCGGCCGTTTGTGTCGATTTACAGCAGTTTCATGCAGCGGGCCTATGATCAGATCAATCATGATGTCTGCCGGATGGATCTGCCCGTTGTCTTCGGCATTGACCGCGCCGGACTGGTCGGGGCCGACGGGGAAACCCATCACGGAGTCTTTGACCCGGGCCTGCTTCTGCCGCTGCCGAATATGGTTGTGGCTCAGCCGAAGAATGCCCAGGAAGCCCGTGACCTGATGTATACGGCATTCTCCCAGAAACATCCGTTTGCCATCCGCTACCCGCGGGGTGATGCGAAGATTCCGGAAGATATTCACCTCAGACTGGTACCGGTCGGGAGCTGGTGTGAGGATTACAGGGGAGATACGGTCAGGCTGACAGTGATTTCCTATGGTCCTGATGTGGAAAAGATTTCGGAGAAGGCCGCGGTCAATCAGCTGCCGGTCCGGGTTGTCAATGCCCGTTTCTTCAAGCCGCTTGATCTGGAGTGCCTGAAGAATCTGGCTGCGGAAGGCCTGCCGGTGATTGTCTATGAAACCGATATGCTGAACGGGGGACTCTCGGCGGCCATCCTGAGTGCCGTAAATGACCTGAACCTTTCCATGCCGGTGATCCGGCTCGGGATCGGTGACCGGTTTGTTACCCATGGTTCGCTGAAACAGCTGCGGACCGAAGCCGGCATTGACCTGAATACCCTGTTCGCGAAAATAACGGAGCTGCTGCATGATTAAGCATCTGTATATACGCAATTTTGTCCTGATAGATGAGCTCTCACTGGATTTTGAGCGTGGTTTCAGCGCGTTTACCGGCGAGACCGGGGCGGGCAAATCGATCCTGATCGATGCCATCAGCCTGCTGGGACGGGAACGGGCCAGCACAGCCCAGATCCGTCATGGTGAGAACAAGGCAATCGTGGAAGGCACCTTTGATCTCAGCCGTGACAGCCATGCCCTGCAGGTCCTCGCAGATGCCGGTTTTGAAGTGGATCCGGAAGAGGTCACATTTACCCGTGAACTGTCTGCGGCCGGCAAGAGCACTGCCCGCATTGATCACCGGATTGTCACGATCGGCCTGCTCAATGATGTCCTGCAGAATCAGATTGATATCCATAACCAGCGGGATAATCAATACCTGCTCAATGCCAGAACCCACCTTGACCTGCTGGATGAATATCTCGGCTGCGGCGAGCTGCGCCGGGAGACCGCGGAAGCATACGCTGACTGGCAGGCCTGCGTGCAGGAAAAGGAAAAAGCCCTGCAGGATACCTACAACGAAAATGATCTGGAATACTTCCAGTATCAGATCCGGGAAATCGAAAGTGCCGGGCTGAAACCGGGAGAAGATGAAGAACTCGAGGAACGGGAACGGGCCTACAAAGCCGTCAAGAATTCCTATGACCGGATCCACGGGATTCTGGAACTGTATGATGCCATGGCCGGAACTCTGTACGAATTCCGCCGGCAGACCGATACGCTGGAGAACACGGAAGTCTTTGACCGGATCCGGGAACGCATCAATGACAGCTATTACCAGATTGAAGACGCAGCTTCCGAACTGCGCGGGGTATTTGAAGAGTTCGATTTCAGTGATGATGACATCAATGCCCTGGAGGAGAGGCTGTTTGTCCTGCAGCGGCTCAAGCGCAAATACGGCGGCAGCATCGAACTGATCCTGAGCCGAAAGGAAGAACTGGTGCAGGCCGTAGACCGGATTGCCAACCGGCAGAGCTGGCTGGAGAAAAAAGACCGGGAGATCGCGGCGGCTTATGAGAAATACCGCACAGCGGCAGGAAAACTGTCGGTGAAACGGAAGGAAAACAGCGGGAAGCTGGATGCGGAGATTGCCGGTCATCTGAAAGACCTGTCACTGCCGCATGCCCGCTTTGTGACGGACGTCAAACCCGGCCCGGACAGTGCCAGGGGATTTGATCATGTCGAATTCCTGGTAAATATGAACCGCGGGGAAGAACTGCGGCCGCTCGTCAAGGTTGCCAGCGGCGGTGAAATCAGCCGGCTGATGCTGGGGCTGAAAGTCATATTCACCAGACTGCAGAAAATCGATACCGTCATCTTTGATGAAATCGATACCGGTGTCAGCGGGGCTGTGGCCGGCGCGATCGGGCAGAAGATGAGGGAACTGGCCGGCAGCTGCCAGGTCTTTGCGGTAACGCATCTGGCCCCGGTAGCGGCCTGGGCCGGGCATAACTATGTTGTGGAAAAGGATCCGGACAGTGAACATGTACGCACCCAGGTGCGGCTGCTGGATGAAACAGAAACCATTGCGGAACTGGCATCGATTCTTTCCGGTGAAGTGACGGATGCGTCCCTTGCGGCGGCGGCAGAGCTGCGGAAGCGGAACAGGAAAAGCTGATGGCCAAAGTCTACTTTCATATTGATCTGAATGCGTTTTTTGCCAATGCGGAGGTGCTGCGGGACCCCGGCCTGAAAGGCCTGCCGGTTGTCGTCTCGGGCAATACCCGCCGCAGTGTCGTTTCCACGGCGAGCTATGAAGCCCGCCGCTTTGGTATTCATTCGGCAATGCCGCTGAGTGAAGCGCTGCATCTGTGTCCGGAACTGGTGGTAGTGGAACCGCATTTCCCGCTGTACCGGGAACTGTCGGAACAGTTCATCCGGATCATCTCAGAGAACGCGGATGAAATCGAACAGGCATCCATTGATGAATGCTATGCCGATATGACCAGGGAAATCCGCAAATACGAAAAACCGCTTGACCTGGCCTGGTTCCTGCAGAAGAAGATCTATCATGACCTGGGCCTGCCGTGTTCGATCGGAGTAGCCCCGAACATGTTCCTGGCCAAGATGGCCAGTGATATGAAAAAACCGCTGGGCATCACGGTCCTGCGGCTACGGGAAGTAGAAGAAAAGCTGTGGCCGCTGGATATTTCCGACATGCGCGGCGTAGGGGTGAAAACCGTGCCGCTGCTGCGTGATCTCGGCATCAATACGATCGGTGACCTGGCCCGGTACGAAGACATCAGCCGGCTGCGTCAGGTCTTCGGGAAAAATACGGAAATGGTGCTGCAGCGCGCCCATGGTCATGATGACCGCCAGATCGTGCGGGACTGGGATGCCAAATCCAGGGGGGTTTCAGAAACAGTACTGGATGACCTGACTGATTACGAGGAGATCAGGGGCCTGCTCAGAACCCTGGCCAGACGGCTGTCAAAGCGGCTTCGTGAAGACCAGAAAGCGGGATACAGTATTTCCCTGCGGATCAAATACAATGATTTCCAGAATACGGACCGGTCCCGGAAACTGGCTGCGCCGGTCTGGAAGAGCGATGATCTCTACGTACAGGCACTGCAGCTGCTGGATGACAACTGGAACGGGGAACCGGTCCGTCTGCTTGGTATTTCGTTATCTGATTTTGCCGAAGGTACACAGCTGACTTCCCAGCTGAATCTGTTTGATGAAACAGAAGCCCTGAAGGAAGAAACGGCTTCGGTCCTGGCGGAACTCAATGAAGTCCTGGGCGGGAAAGTGCTGAAAAGGGCAAGTGAAGCCGGGAAGGAGAACTGATGGAACTGGAGAAGGCCATCGGGGAGTATCTCGTCAATATTTCCGTCAATGAAGGCAAGTCCCCGCGGACCGTAGCCTCTTACAGGCGCGATTTAAGCCAGTATTCGGCGTTTCTGAAGGAAAACGGGATTTCATCCACGGAAGAGATAAACGGCCCGATTCTGGATAATTTTCTGCATGCTCAGCTGGAAACGAAAAAGAATTCCAGTGTCAGCCGCATGGCTGCGGCTATTCGTTCCTTTCACCACTACATGAATTTCATGCATGATGAAAAGGATCCGTCCCTGACCATTGAGATTCACCGCGGACCGAGCACTCTGCCGGTTTTTGCCAGTGTTGATGAAGTCAACCGGATCATGCAGTCATTTGATGACAGCCAGCCGCAGGAAATTTTCCGGCATGCCTTGCTGGAACTGATGTATGCCTGCGGTTTACGGGTATCCGAAGTGTGCAGCCTGACCTACAACCGGGTGGATCTGGATACCGGTATGGTGCGGGTGCTGGGCAAGGGAAACAAGGAACGGCTTGTCCCGATTGCCCGCGGCAGCATTCCGATTCTGATCCGTTACCGGGATACCGTCCGGCCGACCTGGGTGAAAGGGCGCACACAGCTGTTTTTTGTCAACCGCTTCGGCCGCCGGGTAACCCCGCGCAGTGTGGAGCTGCTGATGGAACAGAAACGCAGTGAACTGGGCATCAAAAAGAAACTGACCCCGCACAAGATGCGCCACAGCTATGCCACACATATGCTGCAGGGGGGCGCTGACCTGCGCAGCATTCAGGAGATGCTCGGGCACAGCGACATCCAGACGACGGAAATCTATACGCATGTACAGAACCGGCAGCTGTTTGACAGTTATGAGAAGTATCATCCCGGCGGACTTGATGAAGACCTGCCGATGCCGGAAAAAAAGAAGGAGCCGGAAAATGAATGATTATGAAATGCTGAGAGAGGCCCTGGTACTGGCATATCGTGCCCATAAAGGCCAGAAAGCCAGGGACCGGGAACTGCCTGAGTACATTTTTCATCCCGTAACCGTGGCCCTGCAGTGCACCACGGCAAAAGAAAAAACGGCTGCGCTGCTGCATGATGTGATTGAAGATACGGATATTACCGCCGCAGATCTGCGCAGAGAGGGGTTCAGCGAAGATGTTGTTGCGGCAGTGGAACTGTTAAGCTGTCCGTATGAACATCCTTCCGCTGAACAGTATCTTGCCTATGTTGCGGATATCAGCAGGAATCCGATAGCCCGGGCAGTCAAGATCGCCGATCTGACCAATAATCTGGACGATTCGCGGCTGCCGGATCCGGAAATGATGAAGAACAAGCGGGAAAACTACTATTTGCCGGCTTTGCGGATGCTGACAGAAAAAGAAAACAAAGCAGGGTAACCTGCTTTGTTTTAAATCGTGTAATCAATGCAGACGCGTCCATGCGTTGAGGCGGCGATGGTGCCGTCTTTTACTTTGACATGAGCCGGATGTACGGCATATCCTGCCAGCGCTTCAGCATCCTTCAGTGTGCAGTCCAGCATGATGTCATGTGTGGATGTTGTCATAGGTTCAATAATGACGTGAATGTCCAGAAGACCGTCAATCTGCCCGGCCAGTCCTTCAAGGCCGTCCCGGATTTTCTCGGCAGCATTTTTCTTCTCTTCCGGGGAAAGATCATCATTCAGCTGCCATAAAATAATGTGTTTTACCATAATCTGCCTCCGGTATTATTATAACTTCATTTACAACTGACTGTATTCAGCAAACCCGTTCAGTCAGTATTCTTGATTAACATCAGCACAGCAGATCATGAAAATGCGGGGATACCTTGTCTGAAGAGGGGGGGCACGTCCATGTCGGCCATGCAAGACATTCACCCGTTAAGTATTCTGTCTCGATTATATTTTCTGCAATAAAATGACGTATTGTTCAAGTAAACAAAACAATTTCTGAATTAATAAATAAGATCAGCTTTCATAATTTCGTAACAAATACAGATATAAAAAAAGCGCGGATTTATCAGCAAAATCGCGCATTTCTTATAATCGCATAACATACATTATGCGAAGTAATATCATTTTTCCGTTTGTATAGAGAGGATACGGTGCATATCGGCTGTAAATGTAATTGTGCCGTTGAGATCTGTCCGGTAGACCCGCATTCCATGTTCTTCCAGACGCCTGACCAGATTGGCATTCGGCAGCTGGAATTCATTTCCTGCGCCGACGGATATGACAGCATAGTCTGCATCCACTGCATCGAGGAACGGTCCGGCACAGGAATCATATGAGCCGTGGTGTCCTGCCCGCAGCACGGTGGCAGACAGATCCTTGCCGGTATCCAGGACAGCATATTCTGCCGGCCAGCCTGCATCTCCAGTAATCAGGAAACGAATATCACCATATTCAATTAATACGATTCCTGAATACTGATTCAGATCATCATGCTGCAGGGTTTCGGGTGGTGAAACCATTTTCACATACAAGTTAGCGTTTTCACAAATATTGCTGTCCTCTTTTGCTGTCTGGAGATTGAGTGCATGCTGATCCGCGAGTTTTTGTATCAGGCCATAGTAATAATTATCTGAAATCAATTCCGGCGGAAATGACGGCTCACAGATATTTCTGACTGTAAACTCTCCTGTTACCCTTCTGACTCCCCCGACATGATCTGCGTGCGGATGGGTCAGAAACAGCCAGTCAATTACAGTTATGTTTTTTTCTTTCAGGAATTGTATCGTTCGATCAGCGTTTTCCAGCGGACCGCAGTCCACCAGCATGACTTTACCGTCCGGGAACTCGATCAAGGTCGCGTCCCCCTGCCCCACATCAATGAAGGAAACAGTTATAGGGTCTTCATCGGTATAGAACGGCAGGAGATTCTTTTCATCCGCGTACCAGCAAAGGCCGAGCAGGATGACGCATAAAACCGACTTCAGAATGGATCCGGTGCGGCTGCGGGGATACGGAAAGACAGCCATGGCTGTAAACAGCAATATATAAGAGTATTGAATATGCCGGAAAAAACCGCCCAGAAACAGCAGCAGGGCAGCCAGTGACAGGAACAGCCTGAATATGGATTCCCGGGACAATCCCCCTTTTTTCTTTCTCATGCCTCTATTATAGCGTTACTCAGGGCGGAAAAAAGAAAATGACAGCGGCTGCTGTCATCCTCTGCATACTTCAACGAAATGTCTGAACAGAGTCATGCTGGCATCATCGGATGCGGCGGTGAACTCCGGATGCCACTGGACACCGAATACATAGCGGTAGCCCGGCAGGTAGGCCCCTTCCACCAGTCCGTCATCACTTCTGGCCATGATCACCAGATCCTTAGCGGGATCCTTGATCCCCTGATGGTGCACGCTGTTGACCATCAGTCTTTCCTGCGGGATCAGTTCAGCCAGCGGTGTTCCGGCAATGATATTGACCGCATGTGACAGTTCACTGAACGGCGGCTGCTGACGGTGTGTAACTTCTCTGCCCAGCTGGCTCGGCAGATCCTGATAGAGGGTTCCGCCCAGAACGACATTCAGCAGCTGCAGGCCGCGGCAGAAACCGAAGACCGGCTTATCGAGTTCCATCATCTTTTTCAGCAGCGCAATTTCCGCGTCATCTCTGGCCGGGGTTGTCGGACCGCAGCACGGCAGCTTCTCTTCACCGTACAGCGACGGTTCAAGATCCGGTGCACCCGGCATCAGGAGTCCGTCAATCAGTCCGGCACTGCGTTCTGTAATCTCCGGATCAGCACAGACCGGAAGAAGCACCGGCACAGCTCCGGCGGCGAGCAATGCCTGCATGCACTGCTGTACCACATAGTAAGTGTTGTCATCGTCATCAATCATTGGAATAATACCGATTACTGGTTTCATAAAACGCCTCCTGATTTAATACGATACACGAAGAATAAAAAAGAGACAACTCATTTGAGCTGTCTCCCTTTTATTCAGCGGACTTTGTCCTTGAGGCTCTTGGAAGCCTTGAATCCGGGTACCTTTGTGGCGTTGATTTCGATCGCTTCCTTGGTCTGCGGATTGATACCGGTCCGGGAAGCCCTCGTCTTGACTTCGAATCTGCCAAAACCGGTAATGTCGACCCGCTCCCCTTTGATCAGTGCATCGGTAATTGTATCGAATACAAGATCAAGGATTTCCGCGGATTCTTTTTTGGTCAGATCATGCTTTTCCGCAATGACCTCAGAGATGAATTTCTTGTTGATGCTGTCCATGTATGATTCCTCCGTTCAGACAATTTATTGGTCACGGACAGATACTTCGGAAATCATTTTATCAATGATTTCATCTACATCTGTCCGGCTGAGATTTTTGACTCCGGCCGCATTGCGGTGTCCGCCGCCCCCGTACAGTCTTGCGATCTCATTGACCGCAATGTGTTTGGAACGCAGCGACCCGTCATATCTGTCATCATGCGGATCTTCATGCTGGGTAAAGATTGCCCAGGTCTGAAATTCCCTGACATGCCCGAGCTCGTCAATGAAATTCCTTGCTTCCGAGCCCGTCATATGCCAGTCAAGCAGGTCCTGGCGGTTCAGAATTACGCAGGCAGAAGATTCCCTGATCACAACAGAACGGCGAATGAAACCGGAGAAGCTGAATTCATGCAGAGTCTGATCGAAAAGCTCACGGTTCAGTTCCGGAATATGTATTCCTTTGGAAGCCAGCCACGAAGCAGCCGCCAGAGTTGAAGCAGTGGTGTTTGCTGTCCGGAAACAGAGCGTATCCGTCAGCAGTCCGCGGTAAAGACATTCCGCAGTCCGCAGAGATACATTGTACTCAGGTTCCAGCGCCGCAAACAGGTGGGCAAGAATTTCACAGACTGCAGCTGCCTTTTCATCCACATAACGGAGATCCCCGAATGGCTCGTGATCCGGATGATGATCGATTTTGATCCGGAAAGCTGCCTGGGCAAACCGGGCATCATCCACCCTGTCCTGTCCGGCAGTATCCAGAATGACTGCTGTACTGCGCCGGATGATATCATCATCTGCCGCATCACTGACCGGAAAATCCCCCTGGATCCCCTGCTCCTGGCCCAAAGCCAGAACAGTCTTATCCGGGAAGTTTTCCTGCAGCCAGTATTTCAGTCCGAACTGGGCGCCCAGAGCATCGCAGTCAGGCCGCTGATGACGGAAAATCGTGATAATATCAGCCGCTTTCAGTTGTTCTGCAATCTGTGTTCCTGTCATCTTACAGACCAAGCAGACGGACTGTATCGCGGGCAATCATCAGTTCTTCGTTGGTCGGGACAATCCAGACGGCAATCTTGGAATCCGGCTTGGAGATCAGGCATTCCTTGCCGTGAACCTTGGCGTTGAGATCATAGTCGATGCTCAGGCCCATGCCCTCTTCAAGGTGCTTCAGAACACGCTCACGCATGAAGACATCGTTCTCACCGAGACCGGCTGTGAAGGCGATGGCATCAACATGACCGAGTTCCATGTAGTAACCGCCGACAACGTTGACAACGCGGTTGCGGTACAGGTCAGTTGTCAGGATGGCGCGTTCATTGCCTTCGTTGACAGCAGCCTGGATGTCACGGGCGTCACTGGAGATGCCGGATACGCCGAGCATGCCGGACTTCTTGTTCAGATAGTCATCCATTTCTGCCGGTGTGCAGCCGAGCTTCTTCATCATGTAGAAGACAACAGTCGGGTCGATGTCACCGGACCGGGTGCCCATCATGATGCCGCCCAGCGGGGTCAGGCCCATGGAGGTGTTGATGCACTTGCCGTTCTTGATGGCGGTGATGGAAGCACCGTTGCCCAGGTGGCAGGTGATCATGTTCATATCCTTGTAGTCACGGCCCATCAGTTCGGCAGTTCTGCGGTTGACATACATATGGCTTGTGCCGTGCGCACCGTAACGGCGGATCTTATAGTCTGTATACCAGTTGTACGGTACCGGGAACATATAGGACTCGGCCGGCATGGTCTGATGGAAAGCTGTGTCGAAGACAAAGACATGGCCGATCTTCGGCAGCGCATCCCGGAATGCAAAGTAGCAGACCAGATGTGCGTGGTTATGCAGCGGCGCAAGTTCCTTCAGTTCATCAACCTTGGCCACGACATCTTCGTCGACGACTACGGACTGGTCAAAATAGGAACCGCCCTGGACGATCCGGTGGCCGGCACCCTGAATCTCGTCAAGTGAAGCAACAATCTTGTGTTCAACCAGGGACTTCAGCA
>JAEEHG010000282.1 GCA_016280695.1 Solobacterium sp.
CGGGCACGCGTTCGGACCGGCTTCCCTGATGGCATCGAGGACAAACTTCTTCACGCCCTCCACCCCGTCTGCCGGCGTCAGCATCTTGGTCTTCGACTTGTTTTCGGAACCGAAGCCCTTGGCCATGACTTCCACTTCCACCTCATCACCGGGGACAATGTCGCAGTAGACGACTGCCGGTGTATTGGTTTTTGTGTTCTTTCTGTCGAACAGCGTATCATCCACCACCGAAGCCCGCAGATATCCGTCATGATATCCGGCCGCAACCCCGCGGTTGATCGCCTCAATCAGCGACCCGCCGGTGAAATGAACCTCCTGCCCTGCTTTTACCCAGACGATTGCCATGCCCGTATCCTGACAGATGGCAATCTGTTCCCGGGAGGCAATTTCAGCATTCTCCAGAAGCATCCGCAGGGCTGCCTTGGATTTTTCTCTTGTTTCTTCCTGTTCCCCTTTTTTCAGGGCGCAGATAATATCATGAGAATACTCGACTGCGATCGCCATGCAGGCTTCTCTCAGTTTATTCTCAATGATACTGACATCAACATCTCTCATTGACCGTTTCCTCCTGCCTCTACCTGAATCATACCAACTGAGAAAGCGTTTTCAATGGCCAATAATTGTATAAGTTTTATATTTTTATTCTGATACTCTGATCCGGGGAACATCCCGCGGTTCCTTCAGCCGGATCTTTTCAAGCAGGGCCTGCAGCAGGATCGCCTCATAATCACTGACGATCATCAGATGACTGCCCTCGGCCAGGAACATCTCTGCCATTTCCGTAATGATTTCCGGAAACAGCCTGCCGTACCGGAAGAACATGTCAAGCCGCAGCATGCTTGTGCCGCTTTCATATGCCGACACCGTCCGGTGACTGACGCCCAGACGCTCCCCGACCTCCCATTGTTTCATGCCGCGCCTTCTTCTTGCCTGTTTCAGGATCTCGCCAACGGCATCCTGATCAAAGACTTTTTCTTCCATTCACCTTTCCTCCTCAATGTGTCTGCAGACCTGCGCAGACCCTTCGCCTTTTATCTTAATATTTATTTTACCATTGGGGGTACTTATAAAATTCCATGATTCATGGAATTTCAGGCATCATCAGGACTCTTTTTGGCACGCTGATGAGAATTTTGACCAGCACTTGAATAATGTCAACACCGGTGCTATCATTTTAGCAGTCAATAGTATAGAGTGCTAAAGGAGGCATTTGATATGGCAAAGAAACAGTTTAAGGCAGAGTCAAAGCGGCTTCTGGAACTGATGATCAATTCCATTTATACGAACAAGGAAATCTTCCTGCGGGAACTGATTTCCAATGCTTCGGACGCTTTGGATAAACGGTACTACCTTTCCCTGACCGACAAGGATCACAAGGTCGACAGGAAAGCACTGCAGATCAGAATCGAGCGGCATCCGGAAAACAGGACACTGGTCATTGAGGATACCGGCATCGGCATGAATCAGGAAGAACTGGAGAAAAACCTCGGTACGATTGCCCGCAGCGGCTCAGCCGAATTCCGCGAACAGCTGGAGAAGGCCACCCGCAACATCGATATCATCGGACAGTTCGGCGTCGGCTTCTACAGTGCCTTCATGGTTGCCAGGAAGATCACGGTGGAATCCCGGCCGGCCCTCTCGGATGAGGCCTGGACATGGGTCAGCTCCGGCGAAGACGGCTACACGATTACCCCGGGTGACAGGGCAGAACCCGGCACCCGCATCACGCTGGAACTGAAGGACGATACCGAAGACGAAAAGTACAGCAGCTATCTGGATGAGTACAGGATCCGGGACCTGGTCCGGAAGTATTCCGACTATGTGCGCTATCCGATTGTCATGGATGTCGTCAGGACGGAAACAGATCCAGAGGACAAGGACAAAACCGTCGTTCATACCGAGACCGAGACCCTCAACTCGATGATCCCGCTGTGGAAGAAGAACCGCAGCAAGATCAAGCCGGAAGAATACAATGAATTCTACAAGTCCAAGTTCAATGACTGGCAGGATCCCCGCAAGGTCATCCATTACAGCGTTGAAGGCAACCTTTCCTACACTGCCCTGCTGTTCATCCCGGCTGAGGCACCGTACAATTTCTACAACACGGATTTTGAACCGGGGCTGCAGCTTTATTCCAAGGGTGTCTTCATTCTGGACAAGGCCCGCGACCTTCTGCCGGACGCTTACCGGTTCGTCACCGGCCTGATTGACAGCGATGACATCAGTCTGAATATCTCCCGTGAGATCCTGCAGCAGGACCGTCAGGTCAAAGCCCTGGCCTCTTCCATTGAGAAGAAGATCCACAGTGCCCTGCTCGATATGCTGAAGAACGAGCGGGAAGACTATGAGAAGTTCTTTGACAGCTTCGGGCGCAACCTGAAGTATGCCATCTACAAGTCCTATGGCATGGATAAGGAAAAACTGCAGGACCTGCTGCTGTACAGATCCAGCCAGGACGGCAGTTATGTCACACTGAAAGAATACCGGGACCGCATGCCGGAAGCGCAGAAGGAAATCTACTTCGCCAGCGGGCGCAGCATCGAGGAAATTGAAAAGACACCGGGGTTTGCCAGGATCAAGGACAAGGGTTATGAAATCCTCTGCTTCCTGGATGACCTGGATGAGTTTGTCATCACCATGATGAATGAGTATGACGGCAAGCAGTTCAAGTCCATCGCCAAGGCCGACCTCGACCTTGATACCGAGGAAGAGAAACAGGAAAAAGAACGGAAAGCCGAAGAGAACAAGGATATGCTGCAGGCCATGCAGGATATCCTGAAGGACAACGTCAAAGCCGTCAGGATCTCTTCCCGGCTCACGGATGACCCGGTCTGCCTGGTATCGGATGAAGGCCTGTCCATTGAAATGGAAAAGATCCTGGCCCAGCAGGATCCGGCCGGCCGCGGCATGAAAGCCGAAAAGATTCTGGAAATCAACCCGGATCACCCGATCTTCGCAACCTTGCAGAATGTATATAAAAACAGCCCCGAAGAGCTGAAAGAGTATACGGATGTCCTGTATGACCAGGCCCTTCTGATTGAAGGCCTGCCGCTCGATGATCCGGCCGCCTATGCCCGCAAGATTGTCAGTATGATGATCCAGGCTGCTGACCGCAAATAATTCTTCACCCAGCCCGTGCAGAACGGGCTTTTTTTATTTTCTTTCCGGCAGTTGGGCCAGGATGATTGCCGTAAACATCAGAACACACCCGCCCAGTTCGCGCAGGCTCAGCGACTGGTGCAGGATCAGGAACCCGGTCAGGGCCGCAAAG
>JAEEHG010000283.1 GCA_016280695.1 Solobacterium sp.
GTTTCCAGTTCTTCCGAGAACTTTTCAGACCGGTTGCCGTTCCAGAAATAGGTCACATGGCCGAACTTCTGAGTTTCCGAGCAGGCATAGCTGCGGATGCCGTGGTTCACCAGGTATTCGCTCATGGTATGCCGGATATGCGGCGGTTCAACCAGGAAGTTGGTCGGCAGCTTCAGGTCACCGTCATACTGCAGCATGCCGGCATAGTAAACATGCGGGTTCTTTGCCTTGGCAAATTTGTCAAAACCTTCTTCCTCAAAGGCCCTTGTGATTTCCAGGGCCCGGTCGCCGCGGAAATTGAAGAAGATGACCGCGTCGTTGTCGTTGACCGTACCGGCCGGCACACCGTCCCTGCCGATGACAAAGCCCGGCAGGAACTGGTCGGTGTACTGACCTTCCGCCCGCAGTGTTTCGATCGCTTCCCGGGCACTCGCGAACATGCGGCCGTCGCCCTCCACGTGGATCTTCCAGCCTTTTTCCACCATGCCCCAGTCAGCTTCGTAACGGTCCATCGTAATCACCATGCGGCCGCCGCCGGAAGCGATGCAGGCATGGAAAGCATCGTCATTCAGTTCCGCCAGTTTGTTTTCCAGCGCATCGACATACTCCAGCGCGCTGGTCTCCGGCACATCACGGCCGTCCAGCAGGATATGCACCCGCACCTCATGCAGGCCTTCCTTTTTGGCCTGGGCCAGCATGGCGAACAGGTGGTCAATATGCGAATGGACATTGCCGTCCGACAGCAGGCCCAGGAAATGCATGACCGCATCATGTTCCTTGACCTGTGCCGCCGCTTCCGTCCAGGCCTTTGACGCGAAAATCGAACCGCTGTCAATGGCTTCCTGCACCAGCTTGGCACCCTGCGAATAGATCTGTCCGCAGCCCAGGGCATTGTGTCCGACCTCGGAATTGCCCATGTCGCTGTCGGAAGGCAGGCCCACGGCCGTGCCCGAAGCTCTGATTGTCGTATGCGGCCAGACGCTCATCAGTTCGTCCAGCTGCGGTTTATATGCGTGCAGAACAGCGTTCTTATGGTCCACATCGGTCCATCCGACACCGTCCATCACGACCAGTACTACCGGTTTAGACATAATAGTTAATCCTCCATCTGCCCTATTATACATCAGGAATTCTCTTACATTCTTTCAGAACACATTTTCATGTTGAGATAATGAACCACCCGAATTATAATAAGGGCCGTGTGAAAACACAGGAGGAAAGAAATGAATATCAAGAAGATTTCCGCATCTCTGCTGGCAGTTGCCCTGCTGGCAGGCTGCAGCTCCGGTTCTTCTGCCGCATCTGCTGCGCCGGCTGAAGAAGCTGACAACAGCATTGAAGAACTGAAGATCGAGTTCGTTCCGTCCAAGGACGCTGACGTCATCAAGACAGGTACAGCCGGTCTGGACCAGATGATCATCGATGCCATGGCTGAAAGAGGCTATGAAATCGGCAAGGTCGACATCACTGTCGGTGTCAACTATGACGCTACAGGTGAAGCGCTGGATTCCGGTGCCATCGACCTCGGCTGGCTGCCGGGCGGCACATACGCCCTGTATTCCGCTGACGGCAACATCGATGTCATCCTGACAGCTACCCGCAACGGTCTGTCCAATGACTCCGAAGACCCGACAACATGGAACGGCGACGCCAATGCCACAAAGAAGGATGGCCCGCAGGTTACTTACTATCGTTCCCTGATCTATGCCGGTCCGTCCGAATACGGCAAGAAGCTGGCTGAAAAGGTCAACAACGGCGAAGAACTGACATGGGAAGACCTGGACGGCGCCAAGTGGGCTGTTCAGAAGACATCCAGTTCCGCAGGTTACATCTACCCGACAATGTGGCTGATGGATCACTATGACGGCAAGAAGATCTCCGACCTGTCCACTGTCGTCCCGCTCGACAGCGGTTACGGCACAGCGTTCGCGGAAGCAGCTGCTGAAGACGTTGACATCATCGTCTGCTACGCTGACGGCCGCAACGACTACGAAAAGGCATGGAACCTGCCGACTGACCAGCAGGATGAAACCGGCAAGCAGGGCATGGGCCGTGAAGACACCATCTGGAATGAACTGAATGTTATCGGTGTTACTCCGGGTATCTACAACGACACAGTCGCCATCACAAAGGCTCCGCGTCAGGGCAATGAAGTTGTTGCCACACCGGAATTCGCCGCCGCCATGCAGGATGCCCTGATTGAGATCATCGGCACAGAAGAAGGCAAGGCCATCTTCGATGTCTACTCTCACACAGGTTATGCCAAGGCTACAGACGCAGACTATGACGGTGCCCGTCAGGCTCTGCAGGCCGCTGCTGAATAAGCAGAAAAGCAACAGCACAGAAAGACAGTTTCCGAAAGGAACTGTCTTTTTTTCATACAGGCGGAAAAAACAGCGGATATATATGCCCGTTGCCTATTCCCGAACAGGGCATGATCATATAAAATAAGGCGGTAAAGGTGGACTACAACTATGATTGAATTCAAGGATGTATCAAAAACGTACCCGAACGGTACAAAAGGTCTGCAGCACATCAACCTGCAGATCGAACAGGGTGAATTTGTGGCGATCATCGGTCTTTCCGGCGCCGGTAAATCCACACTGATCCGGACCATCAACCGCATGATCGATATCACGGAAGGACAGTTGATTGTCGACGGCACGGATGTCATGACCCTCAAAGGCGCGGAACTGCGGAAGTTCCGCCGCAAGATCGGCATGATTTTCCAGTCGTTCAACCTGATTTCCCGTTCTTCCGTCATCAACAACGTCCTGACCAGCAATGTTCCCGACATGCCGTGGTACAAGGTCCTGCTGGGCATCTATTCGAAGGAACAGAAGCTCAAGGCCCTGGAAGCCCTGGACAAGGTCAATATCCTCGACAAGGCGTACAACCGCTGTGACGAGCTCTCCGGCGGCCAGATGCAGCGTGTCGCCCTGGCCAGAACCCTGAACCAGAATCCGTCCATTATCCTGGCGGATGAGCCGGTCGCTTCCCTGGACCCGATCATGGCCGACATGGTCATGAGCGACTTTGCCCGCATCAACAAAGATATGAATATCTCCATCCTGCTGAATATCCACCACGTTGACCTGGCCCTGAAATACGCGACCCGGGTCATCGGTGTCCGGGCCGGCCAGATTGTCTATGACGGTCCGGCCAGCATGGTCACCCAGGATGTGCTGAACGAAGTCTACCAGGGCAGGAAGATCCCGACGACTGAGAACGACCCGACAGGAGCTGCAAAATGAGTACGGATCTGACAAAGATGCCGCTGTTTGACCGTATTTTCAAGCCGCAGGAAATCACGCTTGAAAACGGTCATAAAGTTCTGCGGCCCCGGTCCAGAATGCCGCTCATTGCCTTCTGTGTCCTGACGGCGCTGTACATTGCCGTACAGGTTACCGGTTTTGATCTCAAGATCATCCTGGCCCGCGGCAACCAGCTGGGCAAAATCCTTTCGCAGATTTTCCATCCCGACCGCGGTTATTTCAACAAGGTCGTCGGCCCGCTGCTGGATACGATCCGGATGTCCCTGATCGGCACGATCCTCGGCTGCCTGCTCGGCCTGCCGGTCGCGATCGCTTCTTCCAGCAACATTAACAAGAACCGCCCGACCCTGCTGTTCTTCCGGCTGGTCCTGGCCATCATGCGTTCGGTTCCGACCCTGATCATCGCCTCGATCTCGGCGCTGGTGTTCGGCCTCGGTACCTTTGCCGGTACGGTTGCCATTACGATCTTTACACTGGGTATTGTGGCCAAGATGCTGTTTGAAAGCATTGAAACGATTGACATGAAGCCGTATGAAGCCATGCAGTCGTTCGGGGCCACCACCCTGCAGGCCTTCTGGGCCGCGTGCATGCCGCAGATCCTGCCGACCTACCTGTCCCACAGTCTGTACTGCTTTGAAATGAATGTCCGGGCAGCCGCGATCCTGGGTTATGTCGGTGCCGGCGGTCTGGGCATCCTGATCAACGAACGCATCGGCTGGCGTGACTACAACGGCCTGGGCATGGTCCTGCTGTCCCTGTTCGTTCTCGTTCTCATCATCGACTTTGTGACCGACTATTTCCGGTCCAAGCTGTCTTAAGGGGAGGTGCATGATATGTCTGTAATGGAAGTTTATGAAAACCGTCCCCGCAGTCTCTGGGTACGCATCCTGATCTTCTGTGTCCTGCTGGCAGCTGTCTGGTGGAGCTCCAACGGCATCACCTTCAA
>JAEEHG010000284.1 GCA_016280695.1 Solobacterium sp.
GTTCACAGCATTGAGGAAGCAGTCGCTTTCGGTGACCGGCAGGGTTACCCGCTGGTTGTCAGACCGGCGTATACACTCGGCGGCACCGGCGGCGGCTTTGCCCACAATGAAGAAGAACTGCGCCATATTACAGACACCGGCCTGAAGATGTCCCCGGTGCATCAGTGCCTGATTGAACAGTCGATTGCCGGCTATAAGGAAATCGAGTACGAAGTCATGCGTGACGCCAAGGACAATGCCATCACGATCTGCAGCATGGAAAACGTGGATCCGGTCGGCATCCATACCGGTGACTCCATCGTCGTGGCGCCGGTGCAGACCCTGACGGACTATGAAAACCACATGCTGGCCGGGGTTGCCCTGAAAATCATCCGGGCCCTGCGGATCTGCGGCGGCTGCAACGTCCAGCTTGCCCTGCACCCGAAGAGCTTCAAGTACTATGTCATTGAAGTCAATCCGCGGGTCTCGCGTTCCTCGGCGCTGGCATCCAAGGCCACCGGCTATCCGATTGCCCGGGTTTCCGCCAAGCTGGCTGTCGGCCTGACTCTGGATGAAATCCTCAATCCGGTCACGAAGACAACCTACGCCTGCTTCGAGCCTTCGGTAGATTACATTGTCACGAAGTTCCCGCGCATGCCGTTTGACAAGTTCCCGAATGCCGACCGGCAGCTGGGCACACAGATGAAAGCCACCGGAGAAGTCATGTCCATCGGCCGCACATTTGAGGAATCTTTCCTGAAATCCGTCCGCTCGCTGGAAACGAAAGTGGATCACATCGAACGGAAAGAACTGACGGAAGCGACGAAGGAAGAACTGTATCAGAAGATCAAGGGGCGGGACGACGAGCGTTTCTTTGCCCTGGCCGAGTGGCTGCGCCGCGGCTACGATGCCGATGAGATGCAGAAGATCACGAACATTGACCGCTTCTACTTCGACCGGCTGTACCGGATCCTGGAAGTGGAAGACCTGGTCAGGAAACACCGCTGCAGCCTGGATGTGCTGCGGCTGGCCAAGCAGACCGGCTTCTCCGACGCCTGGATCAGCCGGCAGTGGCAGATCAGCGAACAGGCTCTGTATGACCTGCGCCGGCAGGAAGGCATCGTGCCGGTCTACAAGATGGTGGATACCTGCGCCGGAGAATACCCGAGTGAAACACCGTATCTGTATTCGGCTTATGAGCAGGAAAACGAATCCATTCCCAGTGACCGGCAGAAGGTCATCGTGCTCGGCTCCGGTCCGATCCGGATCGGCCAGGGGGTGGAGTTTGACTATGCTACGGTGCACTGTGTCAAGACCCTGCATGAGGAAGGCTATGAGGCCATTATCATCAACAACAACCCGGAGACCGTGTCCACGGACTTCTCTATTTCCGATAAGCTGTATTTCGAGCCGCTGACCACGGAGGATGTCATGCACATCGTTGATCTGGAACAGCCGCTGGGCGTCATTGTCCAGTTCGGCGGCCAGACAGCCATCAACCTGGCAGACAGCCTGGTCCGTCATGGTGTCAGGATCCTCGGCACCAGCCTGGAAAACATCAACGCGGCGGAAGACCGGCATGAATTCGAAACGATGCTGGATGAACTGCATATCCCGCAGCCGGAAGGCGCGACAGCGGTCACGGTGGAACGGGCGGCGGAGATTGCCGGTGAAATCGGCTATCCGGTACTGGTCAGACCGAGCTACGTGCTGGGCGGCCGGGCCATGGAAATTGTCCATAACGAAGAAGAACTGCGGATCTATATGGCAACTGCCGTCAAGGAAATCAGCCATGATTCGCCGATCCTGATTGACCGGTACATTCTCGGCCGGGAACTGGAAATCGACGCGGTCGCCGACGGCGAAAATGTCTATATCCCGGGCATCATGGAACATATCGAAAGGGCCGGTATCCACTCCGGTGACTCGATTTCGGTCTATCCGACCCAGACGGTATCGGAGGAAGTCCGGCAGACAATCATCGACTATGCCGTACGGATCGGCAAGGGTTTCCGGTTCATCGGCCTGTACAATATCCAGTTCATTGTGGACCATAACGAAAAGGTCTATGTTCTGGAAGTCAACCCGCGCAGCTCCCGGACCGTACCGTTCCTGTCAAAGATCACAGGTATTCCAATGTGCCAGGCAGCGACCCGGGCAATCCTCGGCGAAAGCCTGATCGAGCAGGAGTATACCCCGGGTTATCATCCCGAAAAGCCCGGCCGGGTTTATGTCAAGGCGCCGGTATTCTCGTTTGCCAAGCTGCGCAGCGTCGACACTGTGCTGGGACCGGAGATGAAATCCACCGGTGAAGCCCTCGGGGCAGATGTCAGCCTGGAAAAGGCACTTTACAAGGCCCTGCAGGGTTCCGGCGTGCAGATCCCGCAGTACGGCAATGTCCTGTTCACGATTGCTGATGAGGACAAGCCGGCAGCGCTTGACCTGGCCAGAAGGTTCTATGCGATCGGCTATGGTCTCTACGCGACCGCGGGCACGGCTGCCTATCTGGAAGAAAACGGCCTGTTTGTACACCGGGCCGCCAAGATCAGCGAAGAAGGCAGCGACGAAACGGTTATCGATATTATCCAGCACGGCAAGGTCAGCTTCGTTGTCAACACCATCGAATCCGGCAGCCACGGCTCCCGCAATGACGGTTTCCTGATCCGCCGGGTTTCGGCTGAGAACAACATCTCCTGCATGACCTCGCTGGATACTGCCGGAGCACTGCTCAAGGTGCTGGAAAGCAGAAGCTTTGCGATGGTCAGCATGAATGAGATGGAGGCGGAACGATGAGAACTGCGGCTGCTGTCATCGTCTCAAACGAGATGATCGCCCGGGATATTTACCGGATGGTTCTGAAAACGGACCTGGGACAGGAAGTGACGTGCGGCCAGTTTGTACAGGTGGCTGTACCGGGGTATTTCCTGCGCCGGCCGATTTCGGTGCACCGGGCATACGAAGATGAATTATCACTGATCTACCGGATTGCCGGGGACGGCACCCGGACCATGAGCACGCTGAAAGCCGGTGAAACCGTGGATCTGTTCGGTCCGCTGGGTTCAGGCTTCCCGCTGCTGGATGAAGACGTCACGCTGATCGGCGGCGGGGTTGGTGTACCGCCGCTGGTCGAAACCGCGTTCCGCTATATCCAGGCCGGATACAAGGTCACGGCGGTGCTCGGCTTCAGCGACAGGGATGTCCTGATCTGCCGGGATGAACTGGAGGCCCTGGGCTGCCAGGTTGTGATTGCGACCATGGACGGCAGTGCCGGGTATCAGGGCACGGTTCTCGATGCCATCGAACAGGCTGACCTGCCGGTTAAAACCGTACTGGCCTGCGGGCCGCTGCCGATGCTGAAGGCAGTCGCGGCCCGCTATGACGGCTACATTTCCCTGGAAGAACGCATGGCCTGCGGCATCGGGGCCTGCATGGGCTGTGTCATCCGCACCCCGGACGGGGACAGCCGGCGTATCTGTAAGGACGGCCCGGTATTCCGTATCGGGGAGGTAGAACTATGATTGATCTTTCTGTATCACTGCCGGGTCTGGAACTGAAGAATCCTGTCATTCCGGCCAGCGGCTGCTTCGGCTTCGGCCGGGAGTTTGCCGAACTGTACGACCTCAACCTGCTGGGCGGCATCGCTATCAAGAGCGCGACCCCGGAAGACCGTTTCGGCAACCCGACACCCAGGATTGCGGAGACCCCGGCCGGCATGCTGAACGCGATCGGCCTGCAGAATCACGGCGTTGATTACATCATGGACCATGAACTGCCGTGGCTGGCGCAGTTTGACACGCCGATCCTGGCCAACGTGGCCGCGTCAACGGAAGAAGGCTATGTGGAAGTCATCCGCAAACTGAATGCCAGCCCCGTCATCAAGGCCTATGAACTGAATATTTCCTGCCCGAACGTGAAACACGGCGGGGCAGCGCTCGGCACCAACCCGGAACTGGCCGCCAGGGTTACCCGGATGGCCTGTGAAGCAGCGGAAAAACCGGTCTATGTCAAACTGTCGCCGAATGTTACGGATATCGTCGCCATTGCCAAAGCAGTGGAAGCGGCCGGGGCTGACGGCCTGGTGCTGATCAACACACTGCTGGGCATGCGGATTGACCTGAGAACCGGGAAACCGGTGCTGGCCAACCAGACCGGCGGCCTGTCCGGGCCGGCAATCCGTCCGGTGGCGGTGCGCATGGTCTGGCAGTGTGCCCAGGCAGTCAATATCCCGATCATCGGGGTCGGCGGCATCGAAAGGGCAGAGGATGTCCTCGAATTCCTGTATGCCGGCGCGTCGGCTGTGGAAGTCGGGGCCCGGAACTTCGCGGATCCGTTTGCCTGCCCGAAGATCATCTCAGCCCTGCCGGATGTCCTGGCAAACTACGGCCTGACATCCGTGCGGGAAGCAACAGGAAGGAGTTTCAGAAAATGAGCAAGACGATAATCGCACTTGATTTTTCCACCAAAGACGAAGTACTGGCTTTCCTGCAGCAGTTCCCGGAACCGGTCTATGTCAAGATCGGCATGGAACTGACCTATGGCAGCGGCCTGGATATCATCCGGGAAGTACAGAAAATGGGTCACAGGATCTTTCTGGACCTGAAACTGCACGATATTCCGAACACCGTCCGGGGCGGCATGAAAAACCTGGCCCGGCTGGGCGTTGATATTATCAATGTGCACGCGGCCGGCGGTGTTGAGATGATGAAGGCAGCCATGCAGGGTCTGGAAGAAGGTGCGGCTGACGGGAAACGGCCGCTCTGCATCGCCGTCACGATTCTTACGTCCATCACAAAGGAAATGATGAATGAGGAACTCGGCATCCCGGGTGAAGTCCAGGATACTGTGATCCGCTACGCCCTGAATGCGAAGGAAGCCGGGCTGGACGGGGTAGTCTGCTCGGTGCATGAAGCCAGGGCGATTCATGCGGCCTGCGGTGATGGATTCCTGACCGTAACCCCGGGAATCCGGCTGGCAGATGACACAGCCAATGACCAGAAACGGGTGGCGACTCCGGCGTACGCGAAGGAACAGGGCTGCGACATGATCGTAGTCGGCCGCTCCATTACAAAGAGTGCCGATCCGGTGAAAACCTACCGTGAAATCGAGGGGGCAATGAACTGATGGAAGCCTACAAGCAAGAGTTTATAGAATTCCTGCTGGAATGCGGATCACTGAAATTCGGGGACTTCACCCTGAAAAGCGGCCGGAAATCACCGTTCTTTGTGAACCTGGGTTCCTTCGTGACCGGTTCCCAATTGCGCCGTCTGGCGGAATTCTATGCCCGGGCCATCCACGACCAATTCGGCCTGGAGTTCGATGTCCTTTTCGGGCCGGCCTACAAAGGCATCCCGCTGGCGGTTGCGACCACCATGGCCATGAACGAACTGTACGGCAAGGACTGCCGGTACTGCTCGAACCGCAAGGAAGTCAAGGATCATGGTGATGCGGGGATCCTGCTGGGCACCAAACTGCAGGACGGCGACCGGGTCATCATGATCGAAGATGTGACGACCTCCGGCAAATCCATGGAGGAAACCGTACCGATTGTGCGGGCCCAGGCGGATGTGACCATCGCCGGCCTGATGGTATCCCTGAACCGCAGCGAAAAGGGCAAGGGGAACAAGACGGCTCTGAAGGAAGTTGCGGAACTGTACGGCTTCCCGACAGCGGCGATCGTTTCCATGCCGGAAGTGATCGAATACCTGCAGGAGAAGGGGCAGCTGGACCAGGAACTCAAAGCCCGGCTCGATGCCTATTACGGCCTGTACGGGGCAACGGAATAATCTTTATCCATATTTCTATATTTACGCGGATGCCGATCTGTGATATATTCAGATTCGGCATCTCTTTTTATGCGCGTTTTGTCGTGCAGAGATGTACTTCTCACACAGTGGATTCACTGTCCCGTGCATGCGGAGGGTGACCTGCCGTATGTTGGCAGTGCCGGAAACTGTGGCGGAAAACAACGGAAAGCGAGGTAAAAGAAAAAAATGACTGTTGTTTCAATGAGGAAAATGCTCGAAAACGGCGTCCATTTCGGACACCAGACACGGAAGTGGAACCCGAAGTTCCGCCCGTACATCTACACAGCGAAGAATGGTGTCTATATCATCGACCTGGCCACAACCCAGGATCAGCTGGAAAAGGCTTACGCTGCTCTGAAGGATATCACTGAAAAGGGCGGCAAGGTCCTGTTCGTCGGTACAAAGAAGCAGGCACAGGCGCCGATCCTGGAAGAAGCCCTGCGTTCCGGCAGCTTCTATGTTAACCAGAGATGGCTGGGCGGCACCCTGACAAACTTCCGTACCATCCAGAAGTCCATCAAGTCCCTGGTGGAAATCGAAGAGATGGAAAACAGCGGCACAATCAACGTCTATACAAAGAAGGAACAGTCCGTCCTGCTGAAGAAGAAGGAAAGACTGGACAACTTCCTGGGCGGCATCAAGGAAATGAAGAAGCTGCCGGACGCTGTATTTGTGGTTGACCCGATCGAGGAACACAACGCGGTTGCGGAAGCCCGCAAGCTGCACATTCCGGTATTCGCCCTGATCGACACAAACGCTGATCCGAATACAGTTGATTATCCGATCCCGGCAAACGA
>JAEEHG010000285.1 GCA_016280695.1 Solobacterium sp.
CTCGATTTTCCTGTGGGGTGTGCGGATCAACGAAAGCCAGGACAACGATGAATTCTATACCCGCACCAACCGGCTGGCCCATATGCTTGACCCGTACCGGCCGACCTCGGGCGTGCGGTACCTGGAAAAGAGCAGCCTGCTGGAAGATGTCTACGGCTACAATGATTTCTCCCACAACGGCACCAACCCGGGGGCCAAACCCAAGAAGGATGTTTCCCCGGATGAGGATAAGCCGCTGCTGATTACCGAAGCCAACGGCCATATGTTCCCGACGAAGGCCTTCGACCCGTGGGAAAAGCGCCAGGAACATGCCCTGCGGCATGCCCGTGTCCTCAACGCGGGCAAGCAGGACGGCACCCATGCCGGGGTCTTCCAGTGGTGCATGTTTGACTATCCGACCCATCAGGATTTCGGCTCCGGTGACCGGATCTGCTATCACGGTGTCATGGATATGTTCCGCAACCCGAAGCTGGCTGCGGCAGTCTATGCCAGCCAGGGTGACGCCCATCCGGTGCTGGAAGTCGGCACATCGATGGATATCGGTGATTATCCGGCCGGCCAGATCGGTGATTTCCATGTCTTCACCAACGCGGATGCCGTGCTGCTGTACAAGAATGACCAGCTGGTCCGCAGCTTCACAACCCACGGCTGGGAAGGGCTGCGCCACGGCCCGGTCCTGATCAACGATACGATCGGCCGGCTGCTGCAGGAAAACGAAGGGTTCCCGGAAGAAGAAGCGAAACTGATCCGTGAATGCCTGCTGGCCGCGGCCCGGTACGGCCTGCCGAACCTGCCGCTCAAGTACAAGGGGATGCTGGGCTATGCCATGGCCAGATATCACCTGAAGTTCGAGGACGGCTATAACCTGTACGGCAAGTATGTCGGCAACTGGGGCGGGGAAGCCACCAGATGGCGTTTCGATGCCGTTAAGCGCGGCAAGGTCGTGGCCAGTGTCACCAAGGCCCCGGACACAGATCTTCACCTGGAAGTCACCGCGAGTTCTTCCATTCTGCATGAAGGGGAGACCTGGGATGCTTCGGCGGTACGGATCCGCATCGTGGACGGCAACGGCAACCTGGCGCCGTATGCCCAGCTGCCGGTGCACCTGCTGGTCGGCGGGGCCGGTGAACTGATCGGCCCGGATGTCGTTACGGCGGAAGGCGGCATGTGCGGCACCTATATCAGAACAAACGGTACGGAGGGCAAGATCCTGCTGACCGTACAGGCAGACGGCCTGAAACCGGTTCATAAGACATGGACCGTGGAAAAGAGGGATACAGAATGAAACTGACAGGCAGACAGAAAGCAGCCTACGGCATCGGCGCCATAGGCAAGGACATGGTCTATGCGCTCAGCGCATCCTATGTCATGTATTACTACCAGGACATCATGGGACTCTCGGCATCCTTTGTCGGGTTTATCCTGATGATTGCCCGGGTCTTTGACGCGGTCAACGACCCGTTCATGGGCATCCTGGTGGCCAAGACCCAGACGAAGTGGGGACGTTTCCGGCCGTGGCTGTTCAGCGGCACGGTGCTCAATGCCTTTGTCCTGTATGCGCTGTTCAAGGCCCCGAGCCTTGCCGGGACCGGCCTGATGGTCTACTTCTCGGTTGTCTATATTCTCTGGGGCATGACCTATACGATGATGGATATCCCGTACTGGTCCATGATCCCGGCGGTGACCGATACGCCGCAGGACCGGGAAAACCTTTCGGTTGTCGGCCGGACCTGTGCCGGCGTGGGCAATGCGCTGATTACCGTCTTTACGGTCAAGGCTGTGGCCATGCTGGGGGCCAGCAGTGAGCGGGCCGGCTTCGGCAAACTGGCGTTGATTGTCGCGGTGCTGTTTATTCTCACCGAAGTGATTACCTGTCTGTCCGTAAAGGAACAGCGGATGGAGAAGATGCAGACCAACACGATTCCGGAAATGTTCCGGGCGCTGTTTGCCAATGACCAGGCCATGGTGACCGTCATGACGATCATCCTGATCAACTGCGCGCTGTATCTGACCAGCAACCTGATTATCTATTTCTTTAAATATGACCTGGGCGGGGCTTCCTGGCAGGACAGCTATACCCTGTTCAACATGGTCGGCGGGGCTTCGCAGATCCTCGGCATGATGGTGCTGTACCCGCTGCTGCGCCGCAAGTTCGGCAATACCGATATCTTCAAGATGTGCCTGCGGCTGGCAATCACCGGCTATGCGCTGATCCTGCTGGTCTGCCTGACCGGGTTTGCGTCGAATGTCATCCTGCTGTGCCTGTGCGGGCTCTGCGTGTTCCTGGCCAACGGCATGATGACCGTCCTGACCACCGTCTTCCTGTCCAGTTCCGTTGACTATGGCGAACTGAAGACCGGGCACCGGGAAGAAAGCGTCATCTTCTCGATGCAGACATTCGTCGTCAAGGCCGCCAGCGGCGTGGCTGTCTTCATGACCGGTATCGGTCTGGACCTGATCGGGCTGACCGGCTCGAATGCCACCGACGGCATCATCGAAGCCCAGAGTGCTTCCACGATCCTCGGCCTGCGGCTGCTGATGACCATCCTGCCGGTGCTGGGCCTGCTGTGTGCCTATGCCGTTTTCACAAAGAAATTCACCCTGACCGATGAAAAGGTTCAGGAAATCAGTACAGCTTTAAGGGAGAAAGCAGCCAATGACGTGCATTAAATGGAAGATCAGTTATACCGACCGGAACGGCCGTCTGGAAAAAAGCGGTGAAGTGCACTTTGATGCCGGGGTTTTCAGACTGGAAACAGACCTGCCGGAAGCTGTTCTGGAAAAGATCGAAATGACCATGCCGCTCAATGTGGATGATGACGAAAAGATCTTCATGAACGGCTACCAGACCTGGACCGCCTGTCCGGAATATGCCGTAACCGACCGGATCAGGGGCATGCAGGCCATGCCGAAAAGGGCAGTGGAGAAGTTCCATCTGGACCGGTACGGTGATTATCACTTCAATGAATACCCGTTTAAAAGGGGATTCCTGCATGGTTTCTCCTGGTGCACGTTCCGCAAGGGGCGCTTCTACCGGTTCTTCGGTTCGCTCAATGAACGTGAACTGGGCTACACGATGTTTGAGTATGA
>JAEEHG010000286.1 GCA_016280695.1 Solobacterium sp.
AAATAATCCGTCAGGCCGAACATCAGGACCGCCAGATCGGTGATGGCTTCATCCCGTCTGATAAAGGGCTGAAACGGTGTCCGCGGCAGGGTCGCATCCAGCTGGAACAGGCGCGGGCAGCGGAGGTACTTTTTGACATCGGAGAGGTGGTACATTATCTGCCCGTATCCTTTCCGATCATATTCTGGCCGCTGACGCGGGTATACTCAACCATGGCAAAGTCACCCGGCGCAAGATCCCGGTCACTGCGGAAGCGGACAACCCCGTCCACGCCGTCCGGCGCAAACATGGCACTGCGGCCGATATACATGCCGGTCAGGCCGTCATGGGCTTCCACCATGACTTCATCAGTCTGTCCCAGCCAGCTTTCCCGGGCGGCCCTGACAACTTCATCCTGAACTGCCATGATTTCCGCCAGCCGTCTTTCCTTTTCCTCCGGGGACACGTCATCCGGCAGTTCGGCACTTGGTGTGTTTTCTTCCTGGGAATATGTAAAGGCACCCAGATGATCCCACCCGATCGCTTTGACCAGCGCGACGTTTTCCTCGTGCTCGGCCAGTGTTTCACCCGGGAAGCCGGTGATCAGGGTGGTCCGCAGCACCGGATGCGCAAATGCCTTCCGGATGGTGTTTACCCGGTCAAGGATTTCCGCTTTGGTACCCCGGCGGTGCATGGCTTTCAGCAGACGATCATTGCCATGCTGGATGGGAATATCAAAGTACGGCAGGACATGCCTGCTGTTCCGGATGGTTTCGATCAGGTCATCCGGTATTTCATCCGGATACAGATACAGGATCCGGATCCATTTGATCCCCTCGATTTCATCCAGTTCCTTCAACAGGGATGAAAGATGCAGTCTGCCGTCAAAGTCGATGCCGTAACGGGAACTGTCCTGGGCAATCAGGTTCAGCTCCTTGACCCCGCCGGCCACCAGTCTGCGGGCTTCCGCCACCAGCTCAGCCTGCGGCACCGAACGCATCGGCCCGCGGATCAGCGGGATGGCACAGTAGGCACAGCGGTTGTCACAGCCGTCGGCGATGCGCAGATAAGCCAGCCATGGCTTGCCTGAGAGCACCCGCGGTGTCTTGCCGTAGGTGTTGGGAATCTGCACCCCGAGCTCACGGGAAAGAATGTGGCCCAGTTCGCCGTATTCATCGATGCTGATGAAACGGTCCACCTCCGGCATTTCTGCTTCCAGCTGCGGTTTGTAGCGTTGTGACAGGCAGCCCATGACAATCAGTTTCTGCAGTCCGCCCTGCTTCAGTTCGGCCGCGTCCAGGATCGTATCAATCGCCTCGGTTTTGGCACTTTCAATAAAGCCGCAGGTATTGATAATGATCGCTTCTGCCTCTTCTCTGTCTTTTACTATTTCCTGCCCGCCGGCCTGCAGTATGCCGAGCAGGTTTTCCGTATCCACCAGGTTCTTCGCGCAGCCCAGTGATATCACTCCGATTTTCATATCATCACTCCGGTTTCCAACAGTATTCTAGCATAACACAAAACAGAAAAAAGGTGCCGCCGGAGCAGCACCCTGCAGAACCCTGTTATTTCTTTTTGATATTCTTTCTGATATCGAGCGCGACTGCGGTAACGATGACGATACCCTGTACGATGTAGTTGTAGTACGGGTTGACGCCGAGGAACTGCAGGACGATCTTCAGAAGTTCGAACACCAGGACACCGACCAGGACGCCCGGAACGGTACCGATACCGCCGGTGGTGGAGATACCGCCGATGGTGCATCCGGCGATGGCTTCAAGTTCATAACCCTGGCCCATGGAAGCGGAAGCACCTCCCGACTTTGCGGCGAGCAGCCAGCCGGCGATGGCATACATGATACCGGCTGTCACATAGATCATCAGGGTTGTCTTCTTGGTGTTGACACCGGAGACTTCCGCTGCGACTTCGTTGCCGCCGATGGCATACATGTACTTGCCGTGCCTTGTCTTGTTGTAGATAAACCAGAACAGCAGGCCGAAGAAGGCTGCGACGAACAGCAGATACGGCAGATGGAAGCCCTTGACGCTGCCGATTCTTCCGGTAATCAGTTTGATGTAAGTGTCGCGGAAACCGCCGATCGGCTGTGCGTTTGTCAGCGTCAGACAGAGACCATAGACGATGGTCTGGGTACCCAGTGTGGTGATAAACGGCGGAACCTTCAGCCGGGAAACGATCAGACCGTTCATGCAGCCGAACATAGCACCGGCAATGATGACAACGATCAGTGCAACGAACATGTTGAATTCCGGCAGATTTGCAAACAGACGGCCTGTGTAGTCAGCTCTCTGCACAAGAATACCGGAAAGGCACGCGGCCAGACCGACCTGACGGCCGGCGGACAGGTCTGTTCCCTTGGTAATCAGACAGCCCGAAACACCCAGGGCAATGATGAAGCGGATGGCTGTATTGCTCATCAGGTTGCCGAAGTTGGCCCAAGAGAAGAAGTTCTTGGTGGTAAAGCCGACAATGATCGAGACAACTGCCAGCATGACCACAATCGGATTACCCTTTAAATAATCTAGTACTTTTTTCATGATGTTATCCCCTTACCTATGCTTC
>JAEEHG010000287.1 GCA_016280695.1 Solobacterium sp.
CGTGATTTCCTTATTGAGAAAGCCGAGACACTCCATGGCCATCAGTTCATGGTTGCCGGCCAGCGGGATCACATTCGGCATCAGCATCATCTGCTGCAGCACTTTGACAGGATGCGGCCCGCGGTCAACCACATCACCGATCACATACAGTGTATCGGTGTCCTGCAGTGCAATTTTATCAAGCAGTTCCATGAACAGGTCATATTCACCATGGATATCCGCAATCGCATAGACCGCCATTCAAGCACCCTCCTGTAATAACCATCATGCCACAAACCGGCTGAGAATGAAAACAGAGATCGTGCGATCCCTGTTTCAGATCATGTTCAGATCCGGTGTCCGCCGCCACCGCCGCTGCTGTGCGAACCGCCGCCGCTGCTGTGACTGCCGCCGCTGCTTCCGGATCCGCCGCTGTAACTCCGGCCGGAACTGCCGGAACTGTACGAACCCGACTCCACCCGCCGGCTTCTCTTCTGTGAAATCATGACAGCCTCCCCGGTCGCTTTGATCCTTGACAGAGTACCGGCCGCAAAGATCTCCTCCGGTTCTGCCTTCTCCTTTTTCCTGCTGTTCTTCAGGACCAGGAAATTCCCCAGCAGAGCCGCAATAAACGCAAAGATCGCGTTGGTGATATGCTTCATCGGCCGGGCTATCTTCCCGCCTTTCAGCAGTGTGTATTCCTGCCGGAAGACATTGGCCGCGCAGTCGTAGTATTCCCCTTTGGCCCCGTAGCGGTATACATTGTCCGTGATGGTGTTGGCATATCCTTTTGTAATAGTCTTATATACATCCCCATGGCTGTAGATCCAGATATTCCGGTTGCCGAGATCCACCACAAACATCGTACCGGAAGAATCCCCGAAAAGCAGATTATACCGTTCCCTGGCAAATGCGCCGGTCGGCACTTCGGCATTGGCGCTGACAAAAGCCACATTGCCATACTCCGTAATCGGCATCATCTCCATCAGCAGCCTTTTTTCCTCAGCATCATTCAGCAGATCAAGACCATCATCCACGATAACCTGATAGCCGGTCTGGCTGTTTGTGTAGAGGACATCACCGGCTGCCGTCACCGGCCGTATCATCAACACTGCCGCAAGGAATACAACCACGATCAGAAATCTATTCTTCCGCATTGTCGATCCCTCCCCGCCGGGCAAACAGTTCCGGCACAGCCCGGGTCGAAAGCAGATTGTAGCGGCGGATCAGCCCGAAGCAGGTGATCATGACCCCGCCAAGGCATACCAGGCAGCCCAGGTAATACCACCAGTCATAAACCGGATCGCTGTACAGCACCCCCAGGGCAACGGCAATACCGGCAAAGCAGCTCAGCGCTTCCGCCACATAGGTCCTGTCCTTCATATGCCGCACAAACGTCAGGGCGCGCAGCAGGTTCCAGAAAGCCGGCAGAAGCAGGAACGTGCAGCCCAGCTGGGCTTTCTCAGCCGGCGGATAATCACCATAATCCATGAACACCATCATCAGGATCAGCAGGATGAACATACCGGCAACCGCGGCGCCGATTGCACTCAGATTATGCCGGCGCTTGCGGATTTTCTCCGCCTTTTCCCCGCTGATCTCCCCGGGTCTTTCATCAATGAAGTAGCCGCGGTCGAAAATATGATTTTCATGATCATGCAGGTGCATGATCTCCCGCCGGTATATCCAGGAAACAAGCCATGCAATAAAGGCCGAAAGGAACAGGGCCGTCGGGGCTGTCATGGATACAAACAAGGTCAGCGGGCAGAACAGTATGGCGGCACACAGGAGCGTAACCGCAAAAAACCGGCGGGGATCCACAGGCAGGTCACTGGTAATCTTCCCGCTTTCCCCATTGACCACGGCATAGGCCACCCGGTCATTCTTCCGCCAGGTCAGAAACCAGACCGGCACCAGATACGGGCCTGTCCGGCGGATCTCCGGCTTCAGCAGTTTCTGCAGTTTTTTCTCATTGTCCGGCAGGGATGGTGTAATATTCCTGTTTCTGTAAGCCCGTTCGATGCTTTCCTCACCCAGCTCGGCCGCATGCCTGAGAACATCATTTTCATATTTCTCCGGCGGCACATCGGCTGTATCTGCATAGAATCCGGCCAGATAACCGGTATTGAATTCTTTGAAACTGCCGGCCTTGTACGGCGCGATCGTTTCGGCAATGGTGTCGTCAAAGCTGCTGGAGCCGTCATAGCACATGCTGTGCCAGGAACCTTTCAGTTCTGCCTTCAGATCGTATTTTTCGTTATATGTATAATCTCCCCGGCTGTATGTCGCATATCCCTTTGTTTCTACCGGCCCCTCAGCAAAACCGCCCTCGTAATGCCAGTACGGGATATAGATGCCCCGGAACCGTTCCATAAACTGCGGATCCCGGAACTCCTTCGGTGCATAGAATGATTTTTTCAGAATGCTTTCATATTGCTGGCGGCACTGATTCTTTGTCACCCGGAACGGAATGATCTTTGCCGGGCGCTGATATTCATTCAGTTTTTCTTCCAGGATCTGTTCCGAGCCGCAGTAGCTGCAGAAAGCTACGGCGCTCTGATCCGGACTGACCAGCTGTGCCCCGCAGTTGCGGCACGTATAAATGGTCATGTCGTCTTCGGCATGCTGTTCGGCATCATTATTCAACCGGTAGTCTTCAACGGTTGTCTGGGAACCGCAGTGGCTGCATTTTAATTTCTGCGACTGAATGTCAAAATACATTTTTCCGCCGCAGCTGGGGCAACTGAACATCTGTCATCACCTCACTGATCTGATTTCATTTTATCATTATTTACCGGTATGCCGGACAGAACGAAAAAAAGGCACACTTCCGTGTGCTCAATTAAGCAATGGTGCGGATGACAGGAATCGAACCTGCATGGGTCTCCCCACATGAACCTGAATCATGCGCGTCTGCCTGTTCCGCCACATCCGCATTGCTTAGTTATAATACAAAACCGTACGCTAAATGTCCAGCATTATTTTTGTTTTTTTCCAAAAAAATCTGTGCCCAGTTTCATGACCCCGTCATAAATCCGGCTGAGAGACGCCACAATGACCGGCACACCGATCAGCGCCGGTATCAGGATCAGGCCGTCCCGCCAGACCAGATGGACTTCCAGAATGCTGTCCAGCCGCCATAAAGACAGGAATATCATCATGCTCATGGCGCCGAGCACGCCCGCCCTGACTTTCGTCAGCGGATAGTATACCCGGTACAGCGTATAGATATACACATAGGCCGTCAGGATGATCAGGATCGCGTTATAGCGGGATTGCGGGATGGCAAACAGCAGCTGCAGATAATCACAGACCAGGGTCAATACCAGGACTGCCATGGCTGAAGGCACTGCCACCCGGAAAGCCCGCCGGAAAAAGCGTCCCCTGAGCCGCTCGAAGCTGCTTTCAAACTGCAGCAGGAACGTCGGTATGCCGACCCCGAACGCGCTGATGATGGTCAGCTGCACCGGCAGGAACGGATAATCTTTCTGCAGCAGGATCACGTAAAGTGACAGCAGCAGTGAAAAGAATGTCTTGACCAGATACATGGAGGAAGAACGGCCGATATTGTTGATGACCCGCCTGCCTTCATTGACAATCTTCGGCATCACCGCGAAATCACTGTCCAGAAGTACGATGTTGGCGCTGTTTTTGGCCGCGGAAGAGCCGGCCGCCATGGCCACCCCGACATCGGCAGTTTTCAGGGCGGGTACATCGTTGACCCCGTCCCCGATCATGGCAACGGTATGGCCGGCAGCCTGCAGGGCCTGGATCATGGCCTTCTTCTGTTCCGGCAGAACCCGGCCGAACACCGCGCAGCTCTCCGCCAGACCGGCCGGATCCCGGTAGCGGTTCTCCCGCATGTCAGCGTAGCGGTCCGCGTGTTCCACCCCGGCTTCCGCCGCCAGGGCCGAAACTGTCCGCGGATCATCACCGGAGATGACTTTCAGGGTTATATCCTGACTTTTGAAATAGGAAAGAATGTCCTTTACGTTTTCCCGGAGTACATCCTTGATGGCAATCAGGGCCGCTGGTTCCAGATCTGCCGGCAGGCCGGCTGAGCATTTTATTTCCGGGGAGGGGGCCAGCAGCAGAACCCGGCAGCCGCTTTCCGCGAGTTCCTGCTGACGCCCTGCAAAGGAGGAACTGCCAGCCGGAAACA
>JAEEHG010000288.1 GCA_016280695.1 Solobacterium sp.
ATTTGTCAGGACGGATGTCCTCGAGCAGGACCAGCTTCAGAACCTGATTGATACGGCGGTAAAGACATACGGCAGGATCGATATCCTGGTCAACAATGCGGCCTATGAACCGACCAAGGTCTTTGCCGAAAACACATATGAGGATTACCGCAAGGTAATCGATACAAACCTCGGCAGCTACATCATGGCCAGCATTTACGCGCTGAAATATATGCGGGAACAGAAGAGCGGGAAGATCCTGAATATCAATTCCGTAACCGCGGAGCAGGTGGTGCCGGGAGTCGGCATGTATGCCATTGCCAAGGCAGGCATTACCAACCTGACAAAGATCATCGCCCTTGAATATGCCAAGGAGGGCATCCGCTGCAATGAAGTGAATCCGGGCCTGATCATGGCCGGTGCCTTCGAGGATCCGGCTGTCCGCGAGTGGGCGCATGACGCGATTGTCAACGGTACACCGGTGGGCCGGCTGGGCACAGTGGAAGAAATTGCCAATGCAGCCCTGTATCTGCTGAGTGACGAAGCGGACTTTGTCAACGGCACATCATTCTATATTGACGGCGGACGCCGGCTGATATAAAAAATCCGGATATACCGGCTTCAGCGGAACCGCAGGACCATCCGGTCACAGTCGAACAGTTCATCATTGATTTTCACATAACCGGGGAATACTCCGGTTTTTTCAAAGCCGAACTTCCGGTACAGCCGGATGGCCCGGTCGTTGTCACTGCGCACGTCCAGGGTAATCTGGTCAACGCCGGCGGTGTCCCTGGCAAAGCGGATCAGCATGGCAACGAGATTGGTGCCGACCCCCTTGTTCCACCAGGCCCGGCTGACCGAGACAGCAATCTCACCGCGGTGGCGCATGCGCGGGGTTTTCTGGATGGTGAAGGAACCGATGCCGATGATTTCATCCCCATACAGAGCCAGCAGGATGGCTCCGAAGCGGCTGTGTTCAAGATGGCCGAGCATGTCGGTTACTTCCGGCAGGGTCATATCCAGGCCTTCAGGGCCAAAGCTGAGATAATCCGTTTCTGCCCCGGCAGTTCTGGTAAAGGCCAGGAAGCGTTCGGCATCTGCCGGCCCGGCCCGCCGGATGGTCAGGGACTTACTCATGGGCAGGATCGGTTTTCTTCTTCAGGATCAGCGAGAGGAAGATGGAGAGAATTGCCATGGCGATGATGAAGATCAGGGCCGGTCGGTAAGAACCGGTGAGATCATAGAGCAGCCCGTACAGGGATACGGAAAGGGCATAGGAGGTGGCAGTAAAGATGACCAGCTTTGCATAGACTTCGGCATACCTGTCGCCGGCCACTTTCTGTGTCAGCATGCTCAGGGCCACGGTGCTCAGGGAGAAGAAGGCGCCATACATGCCCGCCCCGGCGCGGATAAGCAGGCCATTGCCGGCAAACAGCAGGATTGTTGCGGTTCCGACTGTGCCGATCACAGCCCAGACAACGGCAACCAGAATCGGATTGATCCGGTCACTGGCATATCCGAAGCAGAGCTTGAAGATGATATTGCCGATCATCGAGCAGGTCAGCACGGTGGCGCTGGCTTCCAGAGAGTAGCCTTCAGCCACGGCCAGGGCCGAGAAATGCTGGTTCATGCCGCAGAGCGTGCAGAAGCATACACAGGTGGAAAACAGCACAATGATAATCGGCAGCGGCACTTCCGGGGACTGCGGTTTTGTGTCCTGAACCGGGGCAGAACTGCCGGCCGGCGCCTGTGAACGCAGGCGCAGGGTCAAGGCACACGGCAGGACAGCCGCAGCCAGGAACAGCGCCATGATCCGCAGGGAAGTCTGATAGGACAGCGTGGAAATCAGCCGGCTGAGAATCGGATTCATGATGGCCCCGAAGACCCCGCTGAAAGCCAGGGCGGCGCCGACCGCCGTACCGTTTTTCTCCCCATACCAGTCACGCAGGATCAGAGTGACCGGCAGGGCAGAGAAGTTGCACATGCCGATACCGGACAGGATGCCGCATAAGTACAGGACCCAGACATTGCCGGCCACGGACATCAGCAGGTATGAAAGAATGCACAGGATGATGCCGGCGGCCATGATGCGGTTCAGCGGATATCTTTTCCTGAGCCTGACAAACATCGGCGCAAACAGCGCGTTGCCCAGTGAGATCAGCGTCACCATGATGGAGATCCGGCCGACCCCGACATCCAGTGCCTTGGCCAGCGGGGTGAAATAGATACCGATGCAGTTGCTTACCATGCCCATGGCCCCGCCGATGCACATGCAGCAGCGCAGCAGGACGCCGAGTCTTCCTTTTGTGTTTTCCATAATTAAATTCCTCTATGATTCAGAAGGGCAGATTCTGAATGGTATCTGTCCAGTTGCGCAGCATTGTCTTCTGCGCCTTTTTCATGTCACCTTTGCGCAGGCAGCTGATGATCTCTTCGTGCTGACGGATACTGCTGGCTGAGTCTTCCGGTTCGGTGAAATACAGGTTTTCAATCCGCAGGCAGTGTGTGTAGAGGGTTTCAAAGAACTTGGTAAGGAAATAATTGTCTGCCAGATCAAAGAACTGCTGATGAAACTGTTTGTCCAGGATGCGGACATCTTTTTCACGTCCGGCAGCGGCAGCTTCTTTCATCCGGTTATTGATGACTGTCAGTTCCTGCAGAAATGATTCGCTGATCCTGTCTTCATCCTTGCCCATGGCCAGGCAGTTGAGCCGGCCAATGAGTTCGTAATTGTCCCGGACTTCTTCCGGATGGATTTCCGATACAATGCTTTCCCGGTTCGGGATGATTTCGATCAGTTTCTGATCGGCCAGCAGCTGCAGGGCTTCACGGACCGGGGTGCGGCTGACGGAAAAGTATGCAGCGATCTCCGTGTCCATGATTTTCTCACCCGGGCGCATTGTCCCTTCGGTGATCCATTCGAGAAGCGTATTGTATACCCGGTC
>JAEEHG010000289.1 GCA_016280695.1 Solobacterium sp.
ACGATGGAACTGCGGCAGGCCCTGGCGGGATATCTGGCCCGCAGCCGTGGCATCTACGTCAGACCGGAACAGATCGTCATCGGCTCCGGTTCGGAATACATGTACGGCATCATCATCCAGATGTTCGGCCGCAGCCGGATCTACGGCCTGGAAAGCCCGTCCTTTGCGAAGATTGAGCAGGTCTACAAGGGCAACGGGGCCCGGATCGATTTCCTGAAGATGGGACCGGACGGGGTGCTGACCAGCGAACTGGAACGTACGCCTGCTTCAGTGCTGCACGTGACCCCGTACAACAGCTATCCGACCGGGATCACAGCTACGGCTTCCAAGCGGCGGGAATATGTCGACTGGGCGCTCGAGCGGAACGCGGTGATCATCGAGGATGACTACGACTCGGAATTCAGCAGCCTGACCAAGACCGAAGATACGCTGTTCTCCCTGGAACCGGAGCGGACCGTGGTCTATGTCAACTCCTTTACCATGTCGGTTTCCCCGGCAATCCGGGCCGGTTATATGGTCCTGCCCCCGGCCCTGCTGGAGCAGTATGAGAAAAATGTCGGCTTCTATTCCTGCACGGTGCCGGTATTCGAGCAGTTTGTCCTGGCGGAACTGCTGAACAGCGGGGACTTTGAACGGCATATCAACCGAGTGCGCAGAATCCGCCGGCAGAAGAAGAAAGGGTAATCTGGTTATATAAAAATATCCGAAACTGGATATTTTTTTGACATCAGAAGGCAGTTATATTGTAATCGCACACAGCAAAGGGGGAATTCATATGCGTGACAATCGTATTCTGCGGCTGAGTGTGACAGCACTCATGGCGGCACTGGCCTATGTGTCATTTACTTACCTGAAAATCAACATCCCTACGCCGGGAGGATACACCGCCTTCCATCTTGGCAATACATTCACCGTGCTGGCAGCGCTGATGCTGGGCGGGCTGACCGGCGGGATTGCCGGGGCCATCGGCATGGGTATCGGTGATGTTCTTGATCCTCTTTATATCACTGTGGCGCCGAAGACCATTATCCTGAAGACCATGATCGGGGTTGTGACCGGCCTGTTTGCCCACAAGATCTTCAAGATCAATCATCTGGAAGACGGCAAGCAGCTGACCAGGGCCGTATTTATCTCCTCCGCCATGGGCATGCTGTTCAACTGCATCGGGGAACCCATTTTCTCCTATTTCTACACGGCATACATCCTCGGTGCGCCGGCCCAGGCAGCGGAAAAACTGGCCAAGTTCAACGCTGTAACAACCTTTACAAACGCGGTCATCGCGGTGATTGTGGCTTCGCTGCTGTACATCGCGGTCCGGAAGCGGCTGAAGAACAACGACACGCTGAAGAAGATTGCCCCGAAATACTGAGTATCCCTTCTTGCTCATGCCTCTGATGAGCGCGGCACTGCCTGTGCAGTGCCATTTTATTTTTATGGTAAACTGTAGAAAACACCGGAGGGATATCCAATGAGGGAAATGGCACAGCTGGAAGCGTTCCTGGCATACCGTGATGAGACCGGGCTCAGCAACCGGGAGAAGATTGACAGGTACCGGAAAGTCATCCGCCGGACCGCCGCAACAGACCGCAGCCGGAGTTATGAGGCGGCAGATGCCGCAGATGATCTGACCCGGTACGGCATTGTGGCGGAAGCGGACAAACTGATCGGTTTCGGCATTCATATTTTCAACGAGGATATCTATCCGCTGCAGAGTTTTGAAATCTATCTGCGGGGCTGTGAACTGTCCGGGCTGCTGGACCTGTCCGGCTGCGCGGACCTGCTGTATGTCGACCTGTACCACAACCGGATTGAGGATATCTTCCTGCAGGATCTGCCGGAAGTCAGGATTCTGGGCCTGCAGGACAACCGGATCAGCCGCCTGGACGTGTCGGAAATGCCGCTGGTCCTGGGCATCGATGCCGGCCGGAATATGCTGCAGGAGCTGGATGTCAGACAGAACACCGAACTGCGGGAACTGTACGTCAATGACAACCGGCTGACGGAAATTGATCTTTCCGCCTGTCCGGAACTGAAATACTTCTATTGCCACAACAACGGGATCACGGCCCTGGACACGACAGCCAATCCGAAACTGCGGCATCTCAACGCCATGCATAATCCCATGAGGACCATCCGGGCCCTGGCACCGCAGAATGAGGCGGGCCTGCCGCTGGAACTGACTGCCGGGGACGGCGGGTATGTCGGCCTGCGGTTCAATCCGGTCTACAATGCCCAGTGGAAGGAAACCGGGGAGTGGGAACAGCTGTACCAGGCCATGCCGCAGCCCGGGCATGTCTTTGCCGGATGGTATGAAAACGGCCGCCGGGTATCAGAAGAAACACAGTGGAAAGATGAATACGGAACCAGCCGGATTCTGCAGGCGGTTTTCCGGCCGGAGGGTGAATGAGCCTGCGGTATTATCTTGCGGCTGTCAACATCCTGGTATTCCTGCTGTACGGCTGGGACAAATACCAGGCAGCGCACAACGGCTGGCGGATCAGCGAAAAAACACTGCTCGCCGGGGCATTGCTGGGCGGCGGGCCCGGGGCCCTGGCCGCGATGCGGATCTTTCATCATAAAACCAGAAAAGCAGCGTTCCGCTTCGGTGTCCCGGTGATCCTGGTCATCGAAGCCGCGGCTTATGTGTATCTGAAATTCGTGAGGTAAGACAGATGAACAGGATAATCGATATTACCCAGGAACTCTTCGGCTGCCGGGTGTGGCCGGGGGATCCTGTTCCGGAAAAGAAGACAATCGCTGCCATCCCGGAGGGTTCACCCTGCAATGTGACGGCGTTCTCCATGTGCGCGCATAACGGTACCCATGTGGACGCGCCGTATCACTTTCTGCAGGATGGAAAAACCATTGACCAGATACCCCTCGATTTCTTTGCCGGCCCGTGCCATGTCGTGCGGCATGCCGGCGAGGTCACGGCGGCGGACGCGGAGCGCTTCCTGCGGGAAACAGGGGCTGAACGGCTGCTGGTCGCCGGGGAGGCAGTCATTACCGCCGCGGCTGCCCGGGTGTTTGCGGCTGCCGGGATGAAACTGGTCGGCAACGAGAGTCAGACGGTCGGTCCGGAAAATGCCCCGATGGAGGTGCACCTGATCCTGCTGGGAGCCGGTGTGGTAATCCTGGAGGGCGTTGTTCTCAGGGATGTGCCGGCCGGTAAGTATTTCCTTAACGCGGCCCCGCTGAACCTGGGCGGCAGTGACGGCGCCCCGTGCCGGGCCTGGCTGATGCCGCTGTAAAGAGAGGAACAGACAATGACCTGGAAGAAAATCGCGCTGGCAGGATGCTCGGATCCCCGCAAAGCGGAAGAACAGCAGTTCCTGCAGGAACTGATCCGGCTTCTGCAGGGCATGGACCTCGAAGTGGTGTGCGGGAAGTGCATATGGGGCGGCACGGCTGAGGAAAAGGCGGCTGAACTGATGTGCTTCTTCGCCGACCCGGACATGGATTATATTTTCGATATCACCGGCGGTGACCTGGCCAATGAGGTCCTCGGCCGGCTGGATTATGAAACCATCCGCGGCAGCCGGGCAGTGTTTGCCGGCTACAGTGACCTGACCGTGGTGCTCAATGCCATCCTGGCAAAGACCGGCCGGGAAACGGTCAACTGGCAGATCCGCAACCTGCTGTATGAGCACGCGGAAGAAGAACAGGTATATTTCCGGGAAAAGATCCTGGCGGACCGGCTGGGTACTGATGAGCTGGCCGTCCGCTTTGTCCGCGGCACGGCCATGCGCGGGATTATTGCCGGCGGGAATATCCGCTGCCTGCTCAAGCTGGCCGGCACTCCGTATTTCCCGGACATGAACGGGAAGATCCTGCTGCTGGAGAGCATGTCCGGCGGTCCGGCCCGCATGAAGACTTCCCTGGTGCAGCTGCGGCAGATGGGGGTGTTTGACCAGGTATCCGGGGTCCTGCTGGGGACGTTTACCCAGATGGACCGGGACGGACTGAAACCGACGGTGGCAGAGATGCTGGCAGAACTCCTGCCGGAACACGTACCGCTGGCCCTGACCCCGTATATCGGACACGGCAGGGATGCCAGAGCGATTGCAATCGGCCGGATGGCTGATCTGGAGGCATGAAAATGGAACGAATTAATATCCTGCTGTTTGAAAACTTTGAAACCCTGGACGTCTTCGGTCCGGTGGAAGCGTTCGGCATGACCGGAGCATTTGATATTCACTTCGTATCGCTGCCCGGCGGCATCATTACAAATAAGCACGGGGTGCGGATTGAGACCGAAAAGGCAGAACCGTGTCCGGACGGGATCTGGCTGATTCCGGGCGGGGGCGGCACCCGGCCGCTGGCCAGGGATGAGGAGTTCATTGCGGCCCTGAAGGAACTCGTGAAGGCCGCCGCGTATATCCTGACCGTCTGCACCGGCTCCGCCCTGCTGGGCAGGACCGGCCTGCTGGATCAGAAAGATGCCACCTCGAACAAGCTCTCGTTTGCCTGGGTGCAGAGCTGCGGCGAGCAGGTGAAGTGGCACCGGGAAGCCCGCTGGGTCAGGGATGGAAATATCTATACATCGGCCGGTGTCTCGGCCGGAACCGACATGGCCCTGGGCTTTATTGCGGACCGGCTTGGACAGGAAGCGGCTGAAGAAGCAGCCCGGCGCATGGAATATCACTGGAATACAGACGCGGAACATGATATATTCTAGGGAATCGGGAGGCAGTATATGAATCTGAAAACAGCACGGAAAATCTCTGATGTCATTTACCTGGTTGAAATCGGCCTGGTCATGCTGTTTTTTATCCTCAAGCAGTATCGGACATATGTTTCCGCCGCTATTTTCGTTGTCCTTATGGTGTATTTCCTGTTTGGCGTGAAATTCATGCGCTGCCCGCACTGCGGCAAGCGGCTCCGCCGGTATGATGAAAAGTGCCGGCACTGCGGCCGGTCGGTGGACGCTGAACCGAAGATCCGCAATCAGAAGAAACAGGTCTGAGTTTTTGCCCGGATAATAGCCGTATAACAAAAAAAGGAACCGCGCTTCATCACGCAGTTCCTTTTCATCTGTTCAGGTAAAACTTATTCGTCTTCCATGTTGTTGTAGAGATCACAGATGATGTCTACACACTTCTCCAGACCGATCACACCGCTGTCCAGGGAGATGTGATAGTTGACCGCGTCACCCATCTCCATGTCGGTGTAGCGCTGATAGTAGGCTTTTCTTCTTTCGTCCTTGTCCTTCAGACGCTTTTCCGGGGTTTCATCGGTTTCGCCGTAGACCCTGACAATCCGGTCAGCCCGCCAGGCTGTATCCGCATGGATAAAGGTCTTCAGGACATTCGGTCTGTCCCGCAGAATGTAGTCTGCGCAGCGGCCGACAATCACGCAGGATTCCTTGTCTGCGAGCTGCTGGATGATCTGCAGCTGGGCCAGCCAGATATAGTCCTGGGTGGAAAGACCGCGTTCGTCACGGGCCAGGAAGGCGTTCGCAAACCAGCCTCTGTAAACCGTGTACTCACCGTTTTCCTTGATATAGTCACCATCAAGGCCGGTTTCCTCGGAAATCTTCTGGATCAGCTCCTGATCATAACACGGAATGCCGAGTTTCTCCGCCACTTCCTTGCCGATGGTTCTGCCGCCGCTGCCGAACTGCCGGCTGATCGTAATGATTTTCTTCATACTGTTCCTTCCTTTCCCTTTCATGGCATATTTATGCCGTGATGAAAGATCCATCCTCTGACTTAATTATCTTTGCAAAGCATGTATTTTTTCAAGGGGAAATCCTGACATTTCTGTGTCAGAATAGATTACATAAAGTACAGAAATATAAAATGCCCCGAAAGGAGGAAAATCTGATGGAAAACCGAGAGGTACTGACCCTGCTCCCGAAAAAACGGTCTGGTATTCTGCGCCTGGTATTCAGCCGGATCGGCCTTGTGGCCTGCCTGCTGGTGGTGGAAATCATATTACTGCTGGGCTTCTATCTGTGGTTCGCAGACTACTTCAAGTGGGTCGCGACAGCCCAGGGTGTCTTTTCGTTAATCATGGTTTTCTATCTGTTTAACACGACGATGGATTACAGCGCCAAACTGACCTGGATGTTCATGATCATGCTGATGCCGGTGCCGGCCACGATTTTCCTGTGGTTCACCCAGCGCAATATCGGTCACCGGGTGCTGCGGCAGCGGATGGAGGAGATGATTGCCGCGACGAAGACCAGCCTGGCCCAGGATCCGGAAACATTTGCCAGACAGGAACTGATTGATTCCGGAACGGATGATCTGTGCCGTTATCTGAACCGCAGCGGGTGCTTCCCGGTCTATGAACATACGCAGGTGAAATTCTTCGGCAGCGGGGAAGACAAGTATGAAGTGATGCTGACCGAGCTGGAGAAGGCGGAGAAGTTCATCTGGCTGGAATACTTCATCATTGACGAAGGCCTGATGTGGGGCAGCATTCTGAAGATCCTGGCGGACAAAGCCAAAGCCGGGGTAGACGTGCGGGTCATGTATGACGGCATGTGCGAGATTTCCACCCTGAACGCGAAGTATCCGAAAAAGCTGCAGGAACTCGGCATCCGCTGCAAGCCGTTTGCCGAAATCCAGCCGTTCATATCTTCCCACTACAACTACCGGGATCACCGCAAGATCCTGGTCATTGACGGCAAAGTCGGCTTTACCGGCGGGGTGAACCTGGCCGATGAGTATATCAACCATATCGAGCGGTTCGGCCACTGGAAGGATACCGCCGTCATGCTGAAGGGCGAGGCGGTGCAGAGCCTGTCGCTGATGTTCCTGCAGATGTGGAACATGACCGAGGAACAAGTCAGCTGGGAGGGGATCGAAATCCGGGAACCGGCAGAAAATGACGGCTATGTCATCCCATATTGCGATTTCCCGCTGGACAGCGACAAGGTCGGTGAAAGTGTATACATGGATATCCTGTACCGGGCAAAGAGTTATGTGCACATTATGACGCCGTATCTGATCCTGGACAATGAACTGGAAACGGCACTGAAATACGCGGCGGAGCGCGGGGTGGACGTGAAGCTGATCCTGCCGGGCATCCCGGACAAGAAACTGGCGTATTCCCTGGCCAAGACGCATTACCGGTCGCTGACTGCCTCCGGGATCAAAATCTATGAGTATACCCCGGGCTTTGTGCATGCCAAGGTATTTGTCAGTGATGACGAGAAGGCCGTAGTCGGCACGATCAACCTGGATTACAGAAGTCTGTACCACCACTTCGAATGTGCCTGTTACATGTACAAAACATCCTGTATCCCGGATATTGAGAAAGATTTCCAGGCAACCCTGCAGGAATGCCGTGAGGTAACCGCGGAAACAATCAAAAACGAAAAGCTGTTCTACAAGCTGGCCGGCATACTGATGAAAACCATCGCGCCGCTGATGTAAAAACAAAGGATCTTCTGTCCCGGACAGAAGATCCTTTTATGTGACTACAGTGCAAACGGCGGTTCCGCCGTGATCTCAGCCAGAAGGGCGCGGCACTGTTCCAGAGCTTCTTCCTCACCCTGCAGCAGGAAGAAACAGCCGCCTTCATATCCGGCTACCCCGCCGGCCCCGGCCAGGATGGCTTTGATGCCGAAGAGATCCCGGAAGGCATCGGCTTCGGTATAGGCCGTACCGGGGGATACCATCATGCGGACCCCTGCAGTGCTGCTCTCGTTGCACAGCTGGGCCATCATGTGGAAATCATTCCGGTTGCGTTTTTCCAGGCCGACAGGATGAATGAGCTTCAGCCGTTTTCCGATG
>JAEEHG010000290.1 GCA_016280695.1 Solobacterium sp.
CCGTATGTATTCTTGGCCATGCCCGGGGTGAAGCACTTCTGACCGAACAGCGCGGCCTGCTGGTCGCCGGCCACACCCATGATCGGCACACTGTGGCCGAAGAAGTGCGTAGCGTCAATATCCGCGAAATGGCCGCTCGAATCCTTGACCTCCGGCAGCATGCAGGCCGGGATGTTCAGCAGTGCCAGGATGCGCTCATCCCACTTCTTTTCAAAGATATTGTAGAGCATCGTCCGGCTGGCATTGGAATAGTCCGTCACATGTGCAGTGCCGCCGCTGAGTCTGTAGATCAGCCAGGTATCAATCGTCCCGGCCAGCAGTCTGCCCTCTTCCGCCATCTGCTGCCCGCCTTCCGTATGATCCAGGATCCAGCGGATTTTGCTGGCTGAAAAGTACGGATCAATCCGCAGGCCGGTGCGGCTGCGGATGAGGTCTTCATAGCCGTGGCTGCGCAGGTCATCGCAGATCTCAGCCGTCTGGCGGGACTGCCAGACAATCGCGTTGGCAATCGGCAGGCCTGTTTCCTTATTCCAGACGACTGTGGTCTCCCGCTGGTTGGTGATGCCGACGGCGGCGACCTGTTCCGGCTGGACGCCGGCATTCTGCAGGCAGGACGCCATGACGCTTTCCACGGTCAGGAAGATTTCGTTGGCATCGTGTTCGACCCAGCCCGGCTGCCGGAAGATCTGCGTAAACTCCCGCTGGGCAACCTGGCGGATCTTCGAATCATGATCAAACAGGATCGCGCGGCATGATGTCGTGCCCTGATCAATTGCGAGTATGAACTTTTCCATTGTCTGTCCTCCCTATTCCGTTTTCAGCGCTTCCGGCTCCGGTGTTTTTACCGGTGTTGTATACCGGTCAGCAAACGCGAAGATCCGTTCATAGTAATCCGGCTGACTGCCGGCCTGCACATGACCGCACGCCGGTACGACCCAGAGCTCTTTCGGGGCATTCGTGGCATAGTAGCAGTCATATCCCATGCGGACAGGCACGATTGTATCGTCTTCACCATGAATGATCATGAGCGGTGTCTTTGACTGCTTCAGCTGCCGTTTCGTGCTGACATCCGCCATGGCATAGTGCAGGTTCTGGCGCACCAGCAGGTCCAGGCCCGGCATGATGTATTCCCCGTTCAGCCCGGTCATCTTTTCGGCATGGTATATCAGTTCTTCCTTCAGATCGCTGAAGCCGCTGTCATCAACGGCGCACTTCACATTATCCGGCAGGTAATCCCCGATGGTATTCATGACCACCGTACCGCCCAGCGAAACGCCCAGCAGGACGATTTCCGCCTGCGGATCGATCTGTACGATTTTACTGATCCAGGTTGCCAGATCATAGTGCTCCGGCCAGCCCATGCCAGTATATTTGCCTTCCGACAGGCCGCAGGCCCGCAGGTCAGGGGCCAGTACGTTGTAGCCGCGCCGGTGGGCTTCGTAAATATAGCCGAGCATATCCAGCGAGGAGCACAGATAGCCGTGCACCGGCACGAACCACCGGTGATCCTCCGGGTAATGCCGCAGCAGCAAAGCGTGCAGTTTCAGCCCGTCATAGGCTTCGGTGAACAGTTCGTCATGACCGGTCAGGGCAAACCATTCGGCATATTTCTGCCGGCCGGCGGCGATATTTTCCAGGTTGACCTTCAGCAGGGTATGATTCTGGTCAAAGATTCCCCGGAATGCGTAATACGAAGCGGCAGCATAGGCCGCGGTGCCGGCTGCGGCCGTACCGAGCAGTCCCTTCAGCAGCGGATGTTTTTTCTTCTCTTTTGCCATAGTGTATTCCCCCGATAGAAAAAGGCGCGCAAAATCATACCTTCTTTCCGTATGATGATGCACGCCCGGTATTATGCATAGAACAGGTTTCTCCTGTCTGCATTATAGCACTGTTTCAGCCTTCGAGTTCATGCAGGCGGGCCAGAACGACTTCCAGCTGCCGCTGATAGTCTTCCAGCTTCTTCTTTTCCTGCTCGACCTTGGCGGCCGGGGCCTTGGCCAGGAAGCCCTGGTTGTTCAGCATGCCGGTGCCTCTTGCGACTTCAGCTTCAAGCCGCTTCTTTTCGCTGGCCAGCTTCTTCAGTTCTTCTTCCTTGTTCTGCAGCTGGCTGGAGAGCACATCCAGGGAACCGCCCACCAGAGGATAGATCGCGTGGTCTTCGCCAAGCGTATCGTGCAGCTGCACCTTGCCCATCCTTGCCAGCATGGACACACTGCTTTCCAGCAGGGCTGCCGGCTTGCCGGTTTCATCGTTCAGGGCGATATCCAGCACCGTGCCCGGCTTGATGTCATTTTCATTCCGGATTTCCCGCAGTCTTCTGATCGCGGCGATGACCAGTTCGATTTCCCCGGTCTTGTCGGCGGCGATATCAGCCGGGACTTCAGGCCATGTTTCCAGGTTCAGGCTTTCCATGCGGTGCGGCATCGTCAGATAGATTTCTTCGGTCACAAAGGGCATGAACGGTTCCAGCATGCGGATAATCGCGTTCAGCGTATACAGCAGCGTTGACTGGGCCGCCTTCTTCGCCGTCTCATCAGTGCCGTTCAGGCTGGCCTTGCTCATTTCCAGGTACCAGCTGCAGAAATCATCCCAGATAAAGCTGTAGAGTTCATTGCCTACCAGGGCAAACTCATACTTTTCCATGTTCGGAGTGATATGATCCAGGGTTTCCTTCAGCCGCTTGAGGATCCACTGGTCAGCCGCCGAAAGATTCTCAAACGAGCAGTCTTCCAGGGTCATGTCATCCGGCAGATTCATCAGCACAAACCGGCTGGCGTTCCAGATCTTGTTGATGAAGTTCCAGGCCGCTTCCACTTTCTCCGGGATATAGCGCATATCCTGGCCCGGGGTCGAATTGGTGGTCAGGAAGAACCGCAGCGCGTCAACGCCGTATTCTTCGATGACTTTCATCGGGTCAACGCCGTTGCCCAGCGACTTGGACATCTTGCGGCCCTGGGCATCACGGATCAGGCCGTGGATCAGCACATGGCGGAACGGTCTGTTGTGCGTGAAGTAACGGGCATCAAAGGCCATGCGGGCCACCCAGAAGAAGATGATGTCATAACCGGTGACCATGGTGTCATTCGGATAATACCGTTCGTAATCAGCTGTATCATCCGGCCAGCCGAGGGTCGCAAACGGCCACAGGGCACTGGAGAACCAGGTGTCCATGACATCCTCGTCCTGGATCCAGTTCTCCGGATCAGCCGGATCCTCTTCACTGACAAACAGTTCGCCGGTTTCCTTGTGGTACCAGGCCGGGATGCGGTGGCCCCACCACAGCTGCCGGGAGATGCACCAGTCCTCGATGTTCTCCAGCCACTGCACGAATGTCTTGCTGAAGCGTTCCGGGTAGAATTCAATCTTCTGATCCGGATCATCCTGGTGCTTCAGGACGTCTTCAGCCAGCGGCTTCATGCGCACGAACCATTGCTCGGACAGGTACGGTTCAACAACGCAGTGGGTCCGTTCGGAATGGCCGACAGAGTGGACGATATCCTCGATCTTGATCAGGTTGCCCTCGGCCTTAATGGCCTCAACGAGCTTGTCACGGCAGGCAAACCGGTCCATGCCTTCGTAGATGCCGGCATTTTCATTCATGGTCGCGTTGTCGTTCATGCAGGAACGCATCGGCAGGCCGTGGCGCTCACCGATCACAAAGTCGTTGGGATCGTGGGCCGGGGTGCACTTCATGGCACCGGTGCCGAATTCCATATCGACATAGGCATCCGCGATAATCGGAATTTCCTCATGATTGGACGGATTGACGGCATGCATGCCGATCAGGTGCTTATAGCGCTCATCCTCCGGATGCACGATAATGCATTCATCGGTGAACATGGTTTCCGGTCTGGTGGTCGCGATGATCAGGTCATCGCCGGTCTCCTTGACCCGGTAGTTGAAGTAGAACATCTGGCCCGGATCGTCCTGGTAGTAGACTTCCAGGTTGCTCAGGGCGGTTCTGGCTTCCGGGTCCCAGTTGATAATGCGCTGGCCGCGGTAGATCAGGCCGTCATTATAGAGCTTGACGAAAACATGACGGACGGCCTTGACGAACCCCTCATCCATGGTGAAGCGCTCCCGGGTGTAATCCAGGCTGTTGCCGAGCTTGGCCCACTGCTGGTGGATAATGCCGGCATACTCTTCCTTCCACTCGTATGCTTTCTCAATGAATTCCTCACGGCCGAGATCTCTTCTGGAAATACCCTGTTCGGCCCGCAGTCTGGCATCGACCTTGGCTTCGGTGGCGATACCGGCATGGTCCGTGCCCGGCAGATAGAGCATGTCATATCCCTGCATGCGCTTGTAACGGGAAATGATATCCTGCAGTGTATTGTCCCAGGCATGGCCGATGTGCAGCATGCCGGTGACGTTCGGCGGCGGGATGACAATGGTGTACGGCTTCTTTGACAGGTCCCCGGCGGTGAAGTAGCCCTTCTCCACCCAGCTGTCGTACTTTCCTTCCTCAACGGAATGATGATCATACTTCGGTGCCAGATTCTTCATACTCTATCCTCCTGAAAAAACAAAGCGCCCTGACGAAGGACGCTCAAATAACGTGGTACCACCTTGCTTGCTTCTCGAATGCGTAACGGGCATATCCGTCTTTCCCTACTGTCAGTTCGGGAAAGCAGCTCCCAGAGGACTTCCGTACCGCGGGCCGTCCGCTTGCACCTGACCGGACTCTCTTGTGACACCGTGGGGATACGTACTCGTTCTGTTCACAGCCTGTAGATAGATTATAAACAGAGCCGGGCTGTTTTTTCAATCTTCAACGTGATTTTTTACAGTCCGGCCGGGGGATTTTTCTTTTCTGCCGTCAGGATCCAGCGGCTGTTCATCATGCGGTTGACGACCCGGTCAGTGATGAAAATATCCGCCAGCAGCAGGAGCACGGCCAGCAGCAGGTTGACATACGGGTGGGTCTGCAGCACGGTCATCAGCAGGCTCAGCACAAGGTAGGCCGCAATATATATACCGATATAGACACCGGCACTGGTCAGGAAGTACATCCGCTTGGTCTGACGGAGCCAGGTATCCTTATTCCGGGTTTCTTTTTTCTTCTTCTTTTTCATGCACCGTTATTTTATGTCATTTGGGCCGTCATGAACAACATGTTACAATGATTTCATGTGCGGACGTTACCAGTTTTTTGATGATGAAAACCCGGATATCGCAGCCCTGATCGAACAGCTGCGGGGGCATATGGACCCGGCCGAGTTCGGCCAGCTGTCTTTGTTCGAGGTTTTCCCCGGCCAGCGGGTGCCGGCATATGTTTTTGACCGGAAGAACAATGCGTTCCGGCTGCTGGCCATGGACTGGGGCCTGCCCGGCCGTGACGGTTCCCTGCTGATCAATGCCCGCAGTGAAACCGTCAGGGAAAAAAACATGTTCCGGCATATGGAAATCTGCCTGATCCCTGCGTGCGGCTATTATGAATGGGCAAAGGAACCCCGTCAGAAATACTATTTCAGCACTCCGGAACCGCCGGTCTGGCTGTGCGGGCTGTACCGGCGCAGTGAAGGAAAGCTGCAGTTTGTCATCACCACCGAGGCGGCCACCATGCCGCAGGCCATGATTCATAACCGGCAGCCAATCCTGCTGACAAAGGAAAAAGCGGCAGAAGCCTGCCGCCGCAATGATATGGACCTGGCCCGGGCCGCAAGCATTACCCTGCGGACCATGCGGGCTGTCTAGAACAGCGTGTTGTTCCGGATGATGCCCAGATGTTCATACGCCTTTTCCGTTACTACCCGGCCGCGGGTCGTACGGTTGACGAAACCGATCTGGATCAGATACGGCTCATAGACATCCTCCAGGGTGGTCGTTTCCTCGCTGATGGAATTGGCCAGCGCGTCCAGGCCGACCGGACCGCCCTTGAAACGGTCAATAATACCGCGCAGATAACGGATATCCACCTCATCCAGGCCGAGGGAATCGACATGCAGACGGTCGAGTGACTCCCCGGCGATTTCTTTTGATATGACCCCGTTGTTGAGCACCTGGGCGAAGTCCCGGATCCGGCGCAGCAGCCGGTTGGCAATCCGGGGCGTGCCGCGCGATCTTCTGGCAATTTCCATGACGGCATCAGCCTCAATGGTCACACCGAGCACCCGGGATGTGCGCCGGACAATCGCCGCCAGCTGTTCGTTGGTGTAATATTCCAGTTTCGACACAATGCCGAACCGGTCCCGCAGCGGGGCTGAAAGATCCCCGGCCCTGGTGGTCGCGCCGACCAGCGTGAACGGCGGCAGTTCAAGCCGTACACTGCGAGCGCCTGCCTCCTTGCCGACCATAACGTCAATGACAAAGTCCTCCATGGCCGGATACAGCACTTCCTCCACGACTTTCGGGAGGCGGTGGATCTCATCGATAAACAGCACATCGCCCGGTTCCAGGACGGACAGAATAGCGGCGAGATCACCGCTTTTTTCAATGCTCGGTCCCGACGTGATGCGGATGCGGGAATGCATTTCATGCGCAAGAATATAAGCCAGGGTTGTCTTGCCCAGGCCCGGCGGCCCGTACAGCAGAACATGATCCAGGGACTCGTTGCGCTGCAGGGCTGCCTGAATGAAGATCTTCAGGTTTTCCTTCAGACCGTCCTGGCCCACGTACTCATCAAGAGACTGCGGCCGCAGGGTTTCATCTTCATCTGCCGGTCCGGCTTCCGCGGACATCAGACGCTGATCCATTTCCATAATTTATCCTCCCATTTTGGCTTTCATGAGTGCCTGCAGGCCGATTTTCAGATATTCTTCCGTTTTCAGGCCTGCCTGCTCACTCATTACTTTCGCAGCCAGATTGATTTCTCCCTGCTTGTAGCCAAGATTTTTCAGGGCATCACAGGCTTCGGCAACGGCCGGGGTATACTTCTGATCCTCCGGGGCTGTCTGCACAAGCTTGCCCTTGAGGTCGAGGATGATCTGGCTGGCCGTCTTGGCCCCGATTCCCGGAATGCTTTTGAGCGTGGCGACATTGCCCTGCTCGATGGAGGCGATGAGATTGCGGTAGTTGGTGCGGCTCAGCATGTTCATGGCGGTCCGCGGACCCAGACCCTTGACCGAGATCAGACGCAGGAAAAACTCTTCCTCCTCCTGGCTTTCAAAGCCGTAGAGACCGACATCATTCTCGCTGACATGCATAAACGTATAGACGCTGATGTTCTGATTGAGCCGGACAGTGTCGGTATGGGGATAGCTGATCCGCCAGCCCATGCCGTTGTTTTCAACAATTACCCAGTCGGCGCCGTAGGCAGCCACTGTTCCGCGGATAAATGCGATCATAACAATCTTCTCCTATTCCGTAAAATCCATGATATAGGTGCCGACAATGACCTGGTCACCATCCTGGCAGCCGGCTTCCCGCAGGGCCCGGTCAATACCCATCTTCTCCATTGTCAGGGCAAACTGATAGGTATCTTCTTCCTTATCGAAATCGGTCTGCTCCGCCAGTCTGTCCACCCGGTCACTCTCCACCTTCCAGCGGTGATTGCCGAGGTTGATGATCGTAAACGGCGGCCGTTTCGGTTCATACCGGTAGACAACGGTTTCCTCTTCCGGCAGCAGATTCTTTTCCGCTTCACGGGCCTTCTCGATTTCCGCCATGGCCGCATAGAGGATTTCATCAATCCCTTCATGATGCAGCGTGCTGGCCGGATAGATCTTCAGGTCAGGATGCTTCTTCTGGAATTCCTCCAGATACATGGCACTGATTTCGTCGTCCATCTTGTTGGCTACGACAATCTGCGGCCGGGACGCCAGTTCTTCATCATAGGTGCGCAGTTCGGCGTTGATGGCATTGTAGGCTTCTTCCGGATCCCGTTCCTCACCGCTCATGTCGATGATGTGGATAAGCACCCGGCAGCGGCGGATATGCCGCAGGAATTCAAAGCCCATGCCCCGGCCTTCCCCGGCCCCCTCGATCAGACCCGGCATGTCAGCCAGGACAAAGCTTCTTTCGTCCGGCAGGGTTACCACACCGAGATTCGGTTCCTTGGTTGTAAAGGGATAAGCCGCAATCTCCGGCCGGGCATTGGACACGACCGAAAGGAACGTGGATTTGCCGACGGAAGGAAAACCGATCAGGCCGGCATCCGCCAGCAGCCGCAGTTCTATCTGCAGTTCATAGGCTTCCCCGATTTCCCCCGGCTGGGCATATTCCGGCGCACTGTTGCGGCTGGTCGCAAAATGCACATTGCCAAGGCCGCCTTTGCCGCCCCGGGCAATCAGGGCCACCTGGTGGGGTTTTGTCAGGTCTGCCATCAGGTCGCCGTTTGCCGCATTGCGGATCATGGTGCCCAGGGGAACCTTGATGATGACATCCTCCCCGTCTTTCCCGTGCATTTTCTTTGTCATGCCGTCCCCGCCGTCCTCCGCCTTGACGGAACGGGTAAAACGCAGCTTGGACAGCGTCGTTTCGTTGGTATCCACCTCGAAATAGACATTGCCGCCGCGCCCGCCGTCCCCGCCGAACGGACCGCCGTTGGGATAGTATTTCTCATGCCGGAAGGCCACGGAGCCTTTGCCGCCGTTGCCCGCCCTGACTTTGATTTTGATATAATCGATCATCTGCACTCCTCCTTTGTGAAAAAAGCTCCTGAATCACATCAGGAGCGAAGGTTCCGGAGTTATGCTTCGACCGGATATACAGAGACCTGTTTCTTGTCCTTGCCAAGGCGCTCGTACTTGACGATGCCGTCGGCTGTTGCGAACAGGGTGTCATCGCCGCCCTTGCCGACGTTCTTGCCGGCGTAGATGCGGGAGCCTCTCTGACGGTAGATGATGGAACCGGCAGAAGCGAATTCACCATCTGCCTTCTTGGCACCGAGTCTGCGGCCGGCGGAATCACGGCCGTTCTTGGTGCTGGAAACGCCCTTCTTACTTGCGAAGAACTGGATATCAAGCGTGAATTTCATGAGATTACACCTCCAATGTTTTAATTTCTACAAAATCGCTGTAACTTTCCTCGACAGTTTTCAACTGATAGTATCCTGTCTGAAGAATGGTTTCGGCGGTGCTGTCCGGTTCACCGGCATACATGCGGAACTGGTTCTCGGCGATTTCGAAGCCGATCATATCCGACATTTCATCGGCCGCATTGCCGAGCCCGAACAGAATCGCGCTGACGGCCGCACAGATCAGGTCTTCGCCCTTGTCTGCCGCTTCGGCATGTCCGCTGGCAGACAGGCTGACGATCTTTCCCCCGTGCTTCCGTACCTCAATGTGAATCATTAGCCTTCGATGGCTTCAACAATCAGCTTTGTATACGGCTGACGATGACCCTGACGGCGTCTTGTGGAGCCCTTCTTGGCCTTGTACTTGAAGATGTGAATCTTCTTTTCCTTACCCTGCTTTTCAACCTTGCAGGTAACCTTGGCACCTTCGACATACGGTGTGCCGATCTTTGTTGTTTCGCCGCCCAGCAGACAGACCTTGTCAATGACGACTTCGTCACCGGCTTCCACGTCGAGCTTTTCGACGAAGACTGCCTGTCCCTGTTCAACTTTCAGCTGCTTTCCGCCTGTTTCGATAATTGCGTACATTTTCGCACCTCCTGACTTCTTATCTTAAGACGCGCCGGTGAGGGGGCATTTACTGCGCTTGGACCCTTTTTCGAGCGGTTACAGACCTCATCACGAGGGCTGATAACAGCAGTATTTTAGCAGGGAAACAGATACCAGTCAATCAGTTTCTTATATATAAATTCAATCATCCAGCAGGACGCGGATATCATCCCACAGCAGTTCCTCCGACCGGGATTCCGCTTCCTCAAAATGATCCGTAAAATAGTGCAGATGCCGGGCCCCAAGCTTCCGGTACAGATCCCCGGCATGATCATTGCCCCGGACAATCGAGATGCTCATGCGCGTATAGCCATCCTGAAAGGCCTGTGCCGCGGCCGCTTTGATCAGGGCTGTGCCGATGCCCTGTCCCCGGCAGTCATTCCGCACATGCAGGGAATCCAGGTAAATGCACTGTTCCAGATGCTCATCCGGTTTGAACGCCGCAAACCCGGCTACCGTCCCGTCAGCCGCCAGCGCCGCCAGGATGTGCTGCCTGTCATTCTGATACCCGGTCCACCTGTTCACCCCATAGGCATGGTCCAGCCGGTCCAGAAAGGCCGCTGACAGCAGGCCTGCGTAAGTGGTTTTCCAGTTGGCCACATAGATATCCGCAATCTCATCCAGATGCTGACCGGATGCCTCGATAATTTTCATTTCCATATTCCCTTTCTGCTCATCCTGCAGGTCCGCCGGATATGCCGGGGCTTCGATGATGCATTCCGCCCGGCCGGAGAACCGCATTTCCAGTACTGCCGACTTGGCCGGACTGCTTTGATCCGGGTGGAAGAATTTCATCCGCACCGGCCGCAGGCCGTACTGTGCGGCAGTCTGCAGCAGGTCACTCAGCCGGTTGGCCCGGTACGACAGATACAGCGCCCCGTTGCTTTTCAGCAGCCGCTTCACGGCCGCAAAGAGTTCGGCAGGTGTCAGGGTTTTTTCCGTGCGGGCGGTTTTCTCTTCATCAGTATGAAGGTCCTGCGCGTCCGGCACGAAATACGGCGGATTGCAGACAATGACCGAAAACGGATCAGCACGGAATGCCCGCACGTCGGCACATACCACCGTTCCGTTTACTGCGTTGGCCTGCAGGTTTTCCTGTGCAAGACTGACAGCCTCTTTCAGAATATCAATCCCGGTCAAAGATGCCGGTCCATGCATGGCCGCATACAGCATCAGGACACCCTGGTTGCAGCCGATGTCCAGGACGGTATCCCTGTGCTTCAGGCGCAGGAAACGGCCCAGCAGAACCGTATCCGTTGTCATATGGAACATGCCTTCCGCCTGCCGGATTGTATACGGGGTGCCGGGCAGGTAATCAATCCGGCTCATCGGTTTCCTCCACTTCCGGCTGGCTCAGTTCAAACCAGAACAGCGAGCCGCTGCCCAGGGTGCTGCTGACCCCGTACTTTGCCTTATGCGTGTCAAGGATTGCCTTGACAATCGCCAGGCCAAGACCGGTGCTTGTCATGCTGCGGGAGAAGGAACGGCTGGATTTCTGGTAGCGGTCCCAGATGTACGGGAGTTCGCTCTCGGCAATGCCTTCGCCTTCATCCTCGACTTCCACCCGGACGGTATAATCGTCTTTCGGCACCAGCCGGACATAAATATTCCTGCCGGCCGGCGTATGCTTGATCGCATTGCTCAGATAGTTGTTGATGACCTGGGCGATCTTGACTTCATCCGCGTAGACAATAATTCCTTCCGGAACCTCTTCCTGAATGGTCAGGCCGCTTTCTTCCAGCAATGGTTCATACCGGCGGACGACATCATGGATAATTTCAGAGATGTCAAAATTGCTCTGATGCAGCACATAATTGCCGGACTGCATGCGTGACAGTTCGCTCATATCCACGACCAGCCGGTCCAGGAAGCCGGCTTCATCGATAATGACATCGAGATGTTCATTCCGTTTCCGCGGATCATCCCCGGATATGTCCTTAATCATCTCCGCATAAGCCCGTATGCTGGTCAGCGGGGTTTTGATATCATGTGAGACATTGGCAATCAGATCCTTGCGCAGCTCATCAATCTTGCTGAGCTGGTCCCGCGCCCCGTTCAGGGTCGCGGCCAGTTCCTTTGTCTCGGTATAGGATCCGCCGTCAAATTCAGCTGAATAATCCGCATGGGCCAGTTTGTCGGCCTCCCGTCGCATGGACAGGATCGGCCGGGTCAGACCATCGGACAGCAGCCACGAAACGATAATCGAGAGGAACAGGATCACAACGGTATAGGTCAGATACTGCCGGGAGAAGAACCGGACAATCGAGTCAACCGGCTCAAGCGGTGAATTGACAAACAGATAATAATTGCCCAAAGTAGCCCGCACGATCTGCCCGTAGACCACCATATCCTGGTTGGTCCGGGTATTGACCAGGTTCAGGCTGACTTCCCCGCCCTCGGCAATCAGATAGTCCCGCATGGCCGTACCACTGTCCAGATTGACCGGTGAAGTGGCAATATCCTTGCGGCTGGCATGAAAAACACAGCCCGATCCCAGGCTGTCGGCGTCATAAACGGTTTTTCCGGCGTCATTGAAAATAACCACGCAGACGTTGTTGTCTACCGTGACCTGCAGGGCTTTCGCGGCTGTCTGTGAATCCGGTATGCCGTCAATCAGGTACTGCCGGATATCCTGCGATACCTGCCGGACTGTATCGATTTTGTTTTCCCGGTAATAAGGTTTGATCAGCAGGAACTGCAGCAGACCAAGCATACCGACAATGCCCAGGGCAAAGACAAAATAGAACAGCAGCATGCGGAACCGGATGCCATGTCGATCAAGCTTCAAACTTATACCCCATTCCCCTGACGGTTACAATGTGATCCCGGTATGGTCCCAGGTTGTGCCGCAGCATCTTGATATGTGTGTCGACGGTCCGGTCATCACCGAAATAGTCGTAATTCCATACTTCTTCCAGCAGTTTTGTCCGCGAAAGCGCAATATTGCGGTGCTCCACCATGAACAGCAGCAGGTCAACTTCCTTAGGTGTCAGATTTGCCTTTTTCCCATCCACCGTCACACTGCGGCCCTCAATATCGATCATCAGTCCGTCCACGGTAAAGACCCTGTGTTCCGAGCGCCGGGAGCGGTCCAGCACAACCTTGACCCTGGCCATGAGTTCCTTCGGCGAAAACGGCTTGACGACGTAATCATCAACCCCGAGTTCAAACCCGAACAGCTTGTCATCCTCCTCCTGCCGGGCACTCAGCATGATCACCGGCACCGGCTTCATCTTCTTGATCTGCTTGCAGGCGGAAAACCCGTCGAGTTTCGGCATCATGATATCCAGGATAATGCAGTCATAATCATTGTCCCTGACTTTTTCCAGGGCCTCATAGCCATCCGCCGCCTCATCCGTTTCATAACCGTTCAGATGGGCATATTCCCGGACTACTTCCCGGATATTCTTTTCATCATCGACAATCAGCACTCTGGTCATGCGGCACCGCCTTTCTGCCGGACTTCCACCGGGATGATCCGGTCCGCCAGAACCGAAGCATCATTTCCCATTTTACCATGAAAGCGGATAAACCTGCCCTTGATCAGGCCGGCGGCTGCCGTATCGTACAGCTTCGGCATGACTGCCAGGTCCAGCTCACCGGTTTCATCACTCAGTTTTACAAAAGCCATCATATCCCCTTTGCGGGTCCGGTGCTGATGGACATTCAGAATCTGCCCGAATCCTTCCACGTGGCCGGTCATCGTCCGAACCGCGGCCAGGCTGGGAAGTTCCACCCGCAGCTGCCGGCGCACCTCAATGATCGGATGCGGCCCAAGGGTAAAGCCCAGGGCCTCTTTTTCCATTTCCGCCAGCTGGAGCCGGTCATCCTGGCGGCGCACCACGGCCGGCCGCGACACCAGCCCGAGGTCAATCGTTGTGACACCGTTGCGTTCAATCCGGATCAGTTCGGCGTAACTGACCGCGTCATCCAGGGCCGCCGCCATGGTTGTACGGTTATAGCCGAACGCATCCAGGGCCCCGGCATAGATGAGGGTTTCCAGCATCTTCCGGGTTATTTTCATGGTCAAAGCCCGGGCAACAAAGTCAAAGAAATCATCAAACGGCTGCTTTTCCCGGGCAGCAATCAGATCCTGGGTCATGCGCA
>JAEEHG010000291.1 GCA_016280695.1 Solobacterium sp.
CTTACCCTGCTTCATGAAGTCAACGTACACGGCAATCAGGATGATGATACCCTTGGCAACCATCTGCCAGTAGCTGTCGATACCGGCCAGGTTCAGACCGTTGTTCATGACACCGATCAGCAGCGCACCGATAATCGTGCCGCCGATGAAGCCGCGGCCGCCGCCCATGGACGTACCGCCGAGAACGACAGACGCGATCGCATCCATCGCGGCGTTGGCGCCGACTGCCGGCTGACCGGAATACATACGGGCAGACAGGACGATACCGGCCAGGGCTGCCATGATACCGGAGAAGGTGTAAACGAACCAGCGGACATGCTTGATGTTGACACCGGAGAATTCCGCTGCCTTTTCATTGCCGCCGGTTGCGTAGATATGGCGGCCCAGCTTGGTCCGGTTCAGGATGTACCAGACAAAGATCAGGATGAAGAACAGGTAGACCAGCGGCATCGGGATGACGTTGGCAACGAAGCCTGTACCCAGGAAGATGAAGCTCTTGTCCGTCAGACGGATCGGCTGCGCGCCGGTCCAGACATAAGCCGCACCCTGGCAGATGCACTGCATCGCATAGGTGACGATGAATGGCGGTAGGCCAGTCTTATAAATAATTGTACCGTTGACGAAGCCGATCAGGGCACCCATGGCAATGGCTGCGACGATCGCGACCGGAATCGAGAAACCGTAGTTGACCATGCAGGTAGCGACGATAACGCTGGACAGCGAGACAATCGCACCGGCTGACAGGTCGATACCGCCGGCAATCAGGATCATCGTGATGGCCGAAGCCAGATACAGGTTGCTGGAAATCTGGCGCAGCACGCTGATGATGTTGGACCAGGTCATGAACTGTGGTGTGTTGAACTGAATGACAACGCACAGGATGATGAAACCGATGATGATACCGCCGTTCCGCTTTACATACTGAATGACCGGGTTATCACTATCGAGGATAGACTTTTTTGCGGTGATTTCTTTTTCACTCATATTGTTTTCCTCCGTTAAATGTTGACTGCGTTCTTCATGATGGTTACCTGATCAGCTTCAGTGCGGTCAAGAATCGCTGAGATTTCGCCGCTGCGCATGACCACTACCCGGTCACTCATACCGATGACCTCGGGAAGTTCAGACGATACCATGATGATGGAAACACCGTTTTTAACAAGATCATTCATGATGGCGTAAATTTCCGCCTTGGCACCGATGTCGATACCGCGGGTCGGCTCATCCATGATCAGAATCTTCGGCTTCGCTGCCAGCCAGGAAGCGATGACCACCTTCTGCTGGTTGCCGCCGGACAGGTTGCCGACAAAGGCTCCCAGACCCGGTGCTCTGACCGACAGTTCCTTCATATACTTTTCGGCAATTTCCGTTTCCTTCTTCGAATCCACCCGCATGTTCTTGATGAATTCGTTCAGGACCTTGATCGTTTCATTGAACTTGATGTTCTGATCCGGGAAGATACCCTCTTCACGCCGGCTTTCCGGCACCAGACCGATCCCGGCAGCCAGACCGTCCTTGGAACTGTTGATGGTTACCGGCTTGCCTTCGATGATGATTTCACCGGAGTCCTTCTTGTCCATGCCGAAGATCGCCCGCATGGTTTCCGTCCGGCCGGCACCAACCAGTCCGGCAAAGCCGAGGATCTCACCCTTCTTCAGATCAAACGATACGTTGTGTACTTTCTTATTGGACAGGTTCCGGACTTCCATGATTGTTTCCGTGCAGTCATTGTAGGTCCGGTTGTAGTAATTTCCGACCGCGCGGCCGACCATCAGTTCAATCAGTTCATCCACAGTGGTGTTCTTGACTTCTCTGGTGGCAATGTACCTGCCGTCACGGTATACCGAGACACGATCAGCAATCTGATCCAGCTCACTCATACGATGGGAAATGTAGATAATGCCGATTCCCTGCGCCTTCAGGTTTCTGATCGTATCAAACAGCGCATCGACCTCCTTGTCAGACAGCGATGATGTCGGTTCATCCATGACAATGATCTTTGCCTGGCTGAACGTAGATCTGATGATTTCCACCATCTGCTGCTGAGCAATATTCAAGGAGGAGACCATCTGCGTAGCCTTCAGACCCATATTGAACGAATCCAACAGTTCCTGTGTCTTTTTCTCCATGGCCGAACGTGAGATGGAATAAGCCGGTCCTTCTTCCTTACCGAGGAAGATGTTGTCGGAAATCGACATCTCCGGCACCAGGACGATCTCCTGGTGGATGATACTGACACCGTATTTTTCGGCATCCTTGACATTCCTGATTTCCACCTTTTCGCCGTTGATGATGATATCGCCGGCATCTTTTTCATAGATACCGCCGAGAACTTTAATCAGCGTCGACTTCCCTGCACCGTTCTCGCCGAGAAGCGCATGCACTTCTCCGGCGCGAAGATCCAGATGAACGTCGTCCAGCGCGTGAACACCCGGGAAACTCTTATGAATACCATTCATTTCAAGTAAGACAGGTTTTTCGCTCAAAATGATCCCCTCCTTACGTCTTGCTGTTTAGTTAATTAGATGTTTCTTACAGATTAGTGCCACTGTGTGACATCGTAATCAGCAATGTTCTCCTGGGAAATCAGGAAGCACGGAACGTTGACATCTTCCAGTTCTTCACCGGCAACGGACTTCTGCAGAGCAGCGAATACTTCCTGACCGATTGTGATCGGGGACTGAGCAGCTGTAGCCATCAGACCGCCGTCAGCGATGGAAGCCTGGCCATCCGGGGAACCGTCAACAGAAACGACAACGATGTCGTCACGGCCGGCAGACTGAACTGCACCAAGGGAGATCAGACCGCATGTATCGTTCAGACCGAAGATGAAGGCCAGTTCCGGATGAACCTGCAGAGCGTCTTCTGTACCGGACAGAACTTCGTCAACTGTGGAGATGTTGTAGTCGTTGACAATAACGAAGTTTTCGTTCAGGTTTTCTGTCAGACCCTTAACGCGGGCAACAACAGATTCAGCCTTCGGGTTGTCGATGATCATCATAGCGCCGCCATCCGGATACTTTTCGTTCAGGTATTCAGCATCCAGCTGACCTGCACTGTAGTTATCGGAACCAACGAAGCATTCAACCAGGTCACGGTCAGCAACCGGGGAGTCATAGTTGATAACCTTGACGCCCTTTTCCTGGCAGAGTTCCAGAATCGGCAGGATACCATCCTGGGAAACCGGGCACAGAACGAGGTGTGTGATACCGGCGTTGATCATGTCTTCGCACAGGTTGATCTGCTTGGCGTTGTCGCCGTTGCCGTCGCCGGACTGGAATTCCCAGCCTTCAGCCTCGGCCAGATCCTTGACAGTGTCACGGACAGCGATCTGGAACGGGTCAGTCAGGTTCATGGCTGTGAAGCCGATCTTGACTGTTGTTTCGTCTTCAGCCGGAGCTGCAGACGGTGTGGACGCGCCGCCGTTGGAGCAGCCTGCAAGGCTGGCAGCCATTGTCAGGGCGAGTCCGAGTGTAGCCAAACTCTTGAACTTTTTCATTTCTTTTCCTCCTAATGTTTTTGCGAAATGAATATGCATATGCTCAACAGAATTCCTTCTGTAAAAGCCTGATCAGAAGCGGTTGCCGGCACCGACGGTGTCCGGATCGCACTTGTTGATGAAGTCTTCGATAGCCATATCCCAGACACGCCATTCGTGGTGATAGCCCGGGTATTCCTGGATGAAGGCCTTCTTGCCGCTCTTCTCGAGTTCTTCCTTGAATTCGAGGTGCGCCTTGTAGAGGAAGTCCTCATCGCCGATGTAGAAGAACAGTTCCGGAAGCTTTTTCTTGCCTTCGAAGAAGATGTCCCAGGTGTTGTACGGGGACTTCATGAAGCCTTCCATGCCGCCCATGTTTTCCACTTCGTTGACAAAGCGGGCCCGCATGCCCTTGCCGACTGCTCCGGTAATGAAGTTGCCGTCCGGGTGCTTGTGGTAGTTGACCAGCGGGAATGACAGGCAGCCGACCTTGGCGAACAGTTTCGGATTGGTCAGGCCGATGGACGCGGCACCTTCACCGCCCATGGAAAGACCGGCAATGAAGTTGTCTTCCCTCTTCGGGGATGCCGGGAACCAGCTGTAGACCATCGGCATCAGTTCCTTGACAAAGAAATCATAGAAATTGTAGCCGAGGCCGAACTTCGGCCAGTTGACATAGTCACTGTTCATGGCGGAAGGCATAACAACGATCATGTCCTTTTCGCTGGCATACAGTTCAATCCGGGTGCGGCGCAGCCAGTCGGTTCCGTCACCATATGTACCATGCAGCAGCCAGAGAACCTTGTACTTCTTTTCCGGTGTGTAGAACTTCTTCATGGAAACACCGCGCGGCTTGTCCGGCAGGATGATTTCCACGGTCTCGTTCTGATTCAGATATTCGCTTTCGAAATTCAAGCTGACGAGTGACATATAATCTGCTCTCTCCTTTCCCATTGCGCAGGAAGCGCTTTTTTTCATGGGCCTAAATCAAATGAAGGTCATCCCTTCGTGATGTAATCGCTTTCGGCAATCGATTGCGCAAACGATTGCTTTTCGCCGAACACATAATGACATATCTTTAAAAGATTTGTAAAGTGTTTTTTTGCAAGAAACCCAAAAAGTGATTCTGGTTTCCCCGGAAGTCCCCTTTCAAACTCTTTGACAGCCCTGTTTCAGAAGCTATAATATCGCTGAAAGGCAGTTCATTTTATGACCGAAAAGAAGAGTCCCGTCAGTATGATCGATGTGGCCCGCCGGGCCGGTGTATCCACAACTACGGTAAGCCATGTGCTTAACAATACCCGTTATGTTTCGCAGGAAACCCGGGACAAGGTCAACCAGGCAATCCGGGAGCTGAACTATGTTCCCAATGCTTCGGCCCGGACGTTGAAAACCGGCAAGACCGGCAAGATCCAGTTCATCATTTCAGATGTTGACAACTACTTTTTCGTCTCGCTGATCGAATCGATTGAAACAGCCCTGTCAGCCCGGGGATATCAGCTGCTGCTCGCCAATACGCATGAAGACTGGCAGCGAGAACAGAATCATCTGGCTGCCGTCAACAAGTCATCCGTCGACGGGCTGATCCTTTCCACCGCCCAGATGGACTGGGATGAACTGCAGAAACATCTGCCCGGTGATATTCCGGTCATCCTGATTGACCGCAAACCCGAGGAAAGCACCGTTGACAGTGTTTATATTTCCACTTATCAGGCTGTGTACAGAGCAGTTATCCGTCTGCATCAGGAAGGTCATTCCCGCATCGGCATGATCGGTGCCCGGGCGGCCCTTTCCACTACCGTCGAGCGGACCAAAGCGTATCTCGATGCGATGCAGGCCCTGCATCTGGAAGCCAACTGCGTGCCCAGTGCCTCACTGCGTAATTCCTCTCCGGTCTGCTATGAAAAACTGGTGGAAGACGGGTGCACAGCCGTCATCATTTCCAATGAACGGCTGACCGAAGACCTGGTGCACTACCTGTACCGGCAGAATAAAGCGGCCGCTGACGTCACGCTGGTCGGCTTCATGTCCGGCAAGGATCCCCACACCATGCTGCGCCGGGTGATCGAGCAGCCTACAGACGAAATGGGCCAATACGCCGCAAGCCGGATCCTGCAGCTGATTGATGACAGTTCCCTGCCGCCGGTTGACAAACGCCTGGAAGCCACTTACATGGAAGAAAAATAATACCGGACAGTCAGCCGGTATTTTTTTTGTTTACTTTGTTACGTTGCCGCTGTTCATGCCGGCATTGTCTGCTTCAAGCGGCAGCCAGTCCAGCACACACTTGATCTGTCTGTCCCAGAAGTCCCATTCATGCGCGCCCGGTTCTTCGATATAAGTGACATCAGCCCCATGCTCAACCAGAAATTCATGCAGATCCCGGTTGCTGGTCAGCAGGCCGTCAGAGAGACCGCAGGCCATATAGAACTTCGGCAGTTCCTTTCCCTCCTGCAGGACATTCTCCAATGCCACCTTCGGATTCTTGTCTGTTTTGCGGGCTGCAGTGATATCCCCGAAGACCTGCCCTTCCCCGGCCACATTGTCCGCATTGTCCTCAAACAGATGCACCGCGCTGGAAAGCCCGGCCGCATAGCCGAAAGTGTCCGCATATTTGATGCCGTTGCGCAGGGCCCCGAAACCGCCCATGGAGAGACCGGCAATGAACGTGTCCTCCCGCCTGTCCGACAGCGGGAACATGCGCCTGGTCACTTCCACGAGTTCATGGCCGATGAACTCACCGTAGTCGTTATTGACCACCTGGCTGTTGACATAGAATGAATTATCACCTGACGGCATGACAACCGCCAGTTTTTTCTCTTCCGCCCAGCGCTGGATCCGGGTACCGCTGACCCAGTCGGTATAATTGCCCAGCAGGCCATGCAGAAGATAGAGTGTCTTGAATTTCTCCTTGACCGGTTCATAGTCCATGGTTTCAAACGAGATCCTGTCGACCGGCAGAATCACCTGCACAGGTACCGTGCGGAATAAAGCTTTGGAAAGATAATTGACCTGAATCAGTGCCATGCTGCTTCCCCCCTTTCAGAAGTCTGTTTACATGTATTTTGTATCATAAGAAAAACTGCCCGTGCAAGGCAGTTTTGTGATTCTGTTCAAGCACCGGTTCTGTTCAGGAAATCTATGACTTCCTGCTTTTCCGGCATGGCTTTCAGTGCTCCCTTGCGGGTCGTGATGATCGAAGCGGCCGCGTTGGCAAACGTGACTGCTTCCTTCAGTTTCGCGGGAGTGAAGCCGTCAATCCCGTTCTCCAGCACCGCATTGATCATGCAGGCACAGAATGTGTCCCCTGCCCCGGTTGTCTCGATCGTGTTCTCCTGCAGGAAACCCGGCACTTCAATCCGGTCATCCCAGTAGTATGCCCGGCTGCCGTCCGGGCCAAGCGTCAGGCAGATCAGTTTGATATCGAACTGCTCCCTGAGCCAGGCAATGCCTTCATCGAAGTCTTCCTTCCCGCTCAGCCAGCGGATCTCATTGTCCGCGATCTTCAGGATATCGCAGTGCGCCATGCCCCAGAGGATCTGTTCCCGGGCAAGTTCATCGCTGGACCACAGCGGCGGCCGCAGGTTCGGATCATAAGATCTCAGCACGCCGTTTTCTTCGGCGATCTGCAGGGCCTTGTGTGTCGCACTGCGCACCGGTTCATCTGTCAGTCCCAGCGAGCCGAAGTGGAATACCCTGGCATTTTTGATCAGATCTTCATTAACTTCTTCAGCCTTCAGCATCATGTCCGCACCCGGACCCCGGTAGAACGAGAAGTCCCGGTCGCCGTCGGGCAGTTTGTGGACAAATGCCAGTGTGGTATGGACTTCATCGTCCATCACGAGACCGCTCAGGTCCACACCGCAGGAATCCACGGCATCCTTCAGCTGCCGGCCGAAGCCGTCATTGCCGACCTTGCCGATGAAAGCAGTTTTTCTGCCCAGCTTCTGCAGCATGGCCAGTACATTGCACGGTGCCCCGCCCGGATTGGCTTCATAAAGCGGATTGCCGAATTCGCTGTCCCCGGCCCCGATGAAGTCGATCAGCAGTTCACCCAGCGCCGTTACATCATATTTCTTCTCTGTCATATACAAACTCACAGCATCTGGCTGAATTCCACTTTCTCATTGTTCGGGCCGATAATCGTGACAAACTTCACACCATTTGCAAAATATGGCAGGAAGACCGGACCTTCACCGCCTTCGGCAAAAACATATCCCTGGTTTTTCAGCCAGGCATATACAACATCGATATCTGCCGTATCCAGGGCGATGTGATCCCAGGCTCCCCATACCGGATGCGGTTCTTCCGAAGCATATACTTCGATCACTGCCGCGCCCAGCTGCAGAAACGTGCAGTCGCGGTCATCAGCCGCCCACACAACCTCAAAACCGAGGTTCTGATAGAAAGCAAGCGTTTCTTTGTATTTTCCCGTCGGCAATCCGAGATGCTGGATCCCGGTCACCTGTTTTTTCATATCCATTTTCTACTCCGTTGTTTTCAGATATTTCTGCAGCGTCTTCCGTACCGCACCAGGCCCCGCGATCTCTTCCGCAAACATCTGCTCGACCTTTGTGCCGAGCCCTGCTTCGTAGAGGTTCATACCGAAGAGGTTGGCATTGCTGAGGATGGGCTGCAGCTGATCCCCGATCTCTTCCGGATGGCCAAGGCGGAAATGCGTCTGCATATACTTCCAGATTTCTTCCCCTCTTGGATCCGGGGCCAGTTCAAACGGCTCACCGTTGTCATCCACTGCCAGCATGTATCGGAGCCAGCCGGTGATGGCCAGCGGCAGTGCGGTCAGCCGTTCTGCCGAACCGTACTTCTGGACATAGGCCTTGATTGTTTCACCGAAGCGGATCGCAGTCATCTGTGAGATGTCCACGGAAATCCGCTGGGATGTATCACCGAGATACCGGTTCGGGAACCGTTCTTCAAACAGTTCATCCAGGAATGCCTTCGGGGAAAGAATTCCCGGGTCCGGCACCACATCCATGCCTTCCACATAACCGACCAGCCGGGCCAGTTCCGCCAGTTCCGGATCATGCATGCCATCGGCAAACAGATCATAGCCCAGCATGCAGTCATACGTTGTCAGGGCGGTATGGATCGGATTCAGGCAGACGGTCACTTTCATGCGTTCGGCCTTGTTTACCGTTTCGCGGTCCGCCATGTACACACCGGCTTTTTCCAGCGGCGGCCGGCCGTTGGGGAAGTGATCCTCAACCACCAGGTACTGCGGTCCTTCCGCGTTGACAAACGGGGCAATGAAGGTCTGCTTCGAAGTGATCACCGGTTGCATGTTTTCCAGACCCCGGGCTTCAAGATCTGCGGCGATTGCTTCGCTCGGCCGCGGCGTGATCTTGTCGATCATCGTCCACGGGAAGGCAACGGTATTTTCATCGCTGACATAGGCCATATAGTCATCACTGACCCTGCCGGCCTTATGCCATTCCGCCACGATGGCCAGGACGGCATTGCGCAGCGTTTCACCATTGCGGGAACAGTTGTCCATGGAGACCAGGGCCAGCGGTGTGCCGCCGGCTTCGAGGCGCTCCTTCAGCATCGCCGCCAGGATCGCCGGTACACTGGTAACTGTTTCCGGGCCCTTTTCAATATCCTGCCGGACAAACGGATAGTACTCGCCGTTTTCATTCTTCAGGGCATAACCCTTCTCGGTAATCGTGAAGGTCACCAGCTGCAGCGAGGGGCTGCGAAAGATTTCCTTCAGCCGTCCCCACTGCCCTGCACAGTCAGCCTTGGCCTTAACCGCCTCGCCGAAGACGCCGATGACTTTTCTGTCCACCCGGCCGTCGGCGTGCAGGATGACATTCAGCGAAAGATTGTCATACGGGCGGTAGATCCTGTCCACCACCTCATAATCAAAGCTTTCCACGCAGGTAATGCCGCTTTTCATCAGTCCCTGTTCCAGCAGCTGATCAGCGATGCTTCCGGTGAATACCCGGAAAATATTGCCGATGCCGAAATGTACCCAGAGCGGTTTCTCTTTCGTCTGTTCTGCCAGTTTTGCCGGATCATAACCCGGCAGTTCAATTCCGGCCTGCTGCCAGGCGGCAGTATCCCGGAGTCCTTCCAGTGTCAGTTTCATCGTCATACCTGCGGCGTCTGTTTACTCGCCGTCCTTTTCTTCTGTGTCGATATCAATCAGAACCTTCATGGTTGTTTCCCGGTTGGCTTCAATGTACTTGTAGGCAGCCAGGTAATCCGTGAAGGCAAAGTGTTTTGTCTGCAGCGGCTTGAGCTGAATCTTGCCCTCATTGACCAGCCGGATGGCATCCAGATAGTCTTCATGACGGTACATCATGGAAGTATCCAGATCCAACTCATGGTCGTTCAGGGTGAACAGGTCCACTGTGGCCGGACCGGCGAAGACGGCAACCAGGATGATCTTGCTGCCTTTGCGGGCATACTTGATGGCCTGGCCCATGGTGATGTTGTTGCCTGCGCAGTCGTAGATGACATCGGCCTTGTCCGGTCCGAAGCATTCGACCAGCGCTTCACCGAAATCCTTTTCTTTTGTATTGATTGTGTAGTCAACGCCGATCGATTTGGCCAGATTCAGCCGGTAATCGGAGACATCCGTAATCATGACTTCCGCTGCGCCCAGAGCCTTGCGGGACTGGGCCAGCAGGAGGCCGATCGGGCCGCAGCCGAGAATCGCAACCTTGCTGCCGGCCAGTTCCGGGAAGCGCTTGGCAGCGTGCACCGTAACCGCCAGCGGTTCGATCATGGCGCCGTCCGCATAGGTCA
>JAEEHG010000035.1 GCA_016280695.1 Solobacterium sp.
CCATGTGGACGCCGAACTGGACCCGATGCCGAACGATGAGCGCAAGGTTATCCACAAGGCCCTGAATGACTGGAACCATATCCAGACCCAGAGTGAAGGGGAAGGCAGCCAGAGACACGTCTGCATCTGCTACGTGGAAGAGAAGTCCGAAGCGGAAGAAGCCGAAGAAGACTGATGAACAGCAAAGCATCCGGAAGTACAAAATCCGGATGCTTTTTTATAATAATTTTGAAATGAAAAGAGGTGCTTTATATGACCGGAACTCCTTTTGGGTGGTGCTTCATCGGGACCGGCCGGCTGGCTGAAACCGTTGCCGGCGAAATCCTGTCCAACGGTCACCGGATCGTTTCCGTCTATTCCCGGACTTATGAAAGAGCTGCGGCCTTTGCGGCCCGCCATGGTGCTGAAGTATATACAACGCCGGAAGCAGCGATGACGGCAGCGGGTGTAGAAGGTGTCTACATTGTGACGCCGCACAGCTCGCATGCGGAATACGCAGAAACCGCCATCCGGCTCGGTGTCCCTGTTTTCTGTGAAAAGCCGTTTACCGTACGGGCAAAAGAAGCGGAAGACCTGTTCAGGCTGGCTGCGGAAAAACATGTCTACGCAGCCGAAGCCATGTGGACCTGGTTTGCCCCGCCGGCCCGGGTTGTCAGGGAATGGATTGACAGCGGCCGCCTGGGGGACATTCAGACCGTTGACATCAGTTACTGCGCTTCCTTCATGCATGACGCCTCCCGGCTGACGGATCCCATGGCCGCCGGCGGCGCGCTGCTGGATATCGGTGTTTACCCGCTGACGTATCTGTACCGGCTGTTCGGGGAACCGGTTTCCGTGTCATGTCAGGGAATGCTGGAAAACGGCGTGGACGTCAGCGACACGATTGACGTGGTTTATGACGGGTTCCGCTGCCATGTGGAAGTGTCCATGTGTGATGACAGATACGGGGAACAGCTGCAGATCCGCGGGTCCGAAGCTGATATATATATTGATCAATATCATAATGCCGGCAAGGTTAAACTGCTTTTCCACAATGGCGGGGAAGAAATATATACCGGTATTACTGACTATCTGACCGAATTTGATATTGCGGCAGATGAGATACGCATTGGCCTGATTTCAAGTGTACTTGTGCCGCCGGAAGCCACCGTCGCGGTCATGAAAATCATGGATGAGTGCCGCCGGCAGATGCGCCTTGTCTATCCTTTTGAAAGACAGTAAAACTCTTAAAAACACCCCTGTTTTGACAAAAAATGTGGAAAAAAATGTTTCATATGTTTTTCCACGTTTTTTCACGGAAAAGACATCTGTCCCCAACTGATGAACACGGCTGTTTTCCACAGGCTGTCCGCCGCGGTGCAGTTACACTTTTCCACAATTGTTAATAATTGTTACATGTCAGTTTTTCTGCATATTTATGCTGAATTTTGATGTTAATAACTTGGCTTTCAGGGTGTATTTCAAAAAAGTTTTCAACAAAAAGACAGGTTTTCAACTGTGTGTTGTTTTTATCCACAAATTATCCACACGAAATTTTGTTTACAATTGTGGAAAACTCAATTTTCGGCATATATATCACACGTCCTGACAAAATGTCGTTGTGGACAAAAAATTTGTACACAATTTTACTGTGGTTTTTCCACCGCAAGGTGATTAGAATATGTGTACAAGCAGCATCTGCAGTTTAGGGAGCATTTTCATTATGAGTCGCAGCAGGGATCAGTATTACAACGAAATCTGGAAACAGACCATGGCCTATTTACTGGACCATGGCAATATAGAAGCAGAAATCATCAATACATTTTACAGTACCGCGGAGCTGCGGGAACTGAATGATGACAAGATCATTCTGGTCGTACCGAATATCATCAGCAAGTCCATCATGCAGAACGAACGGGAGATTCTTGAGTCTGCCTTCGTTGAAATCCTGGATTATGATCATCCGGTCCGTGTGGAAATCATGCAGGAGAGCGAATTTGCCGGCTACAGGCTGCCGGAAGAAGATTCGCCGGTGATCCTGCCGGATGATGATTTTGCCAGCATGGAAATCCAGAGTGACCGCACTTTTGATAATTTTGTCGTCGGTGACTGCAACCGGGAGAGCCAGGCGGCAGCCCTGGCCTGTGCCTACAACCCCGGTAAATACTTTAATCCGCTGTTTATCTACGGCAATTCCGGCCTGGGCAAGACCCATCTGCTCATGGCCATCGGCAATTACGTCCGCAAGTCCTATCCGGACAAGAAGATATATTATATAGAATCACTGAAATTCGTGGACAAGGTCGTCAAGGCCATCCAGAACAACCGGATTGACCAGTTCAAGCAGTATATGAGCACTATGGACCTCCTGCTGGTCGATGACATCCAGTTCCTGGCCGGCAAGGAAAAATCACACGAAATCTTTTTCTCTATTTATAACGAACTGGTCAACAACCGCAAGCAGATCTGCATCGCGTCCGACCGCCAGCCCAAAGAGATCAAAGGCCTGGAAGACCGTCTGATCAGCCGCTTTTCAAGCGGTCTGTCCGTCGGGATCGATTCCCCGGAATTTGAAACCTCACTGGCCATCCTGCGCATGAAGATCAAGAACAGCGGCAATGATATCAACGAAGTCGATGAGCAGGGCCTGGCATATATCGCTTCCAACTTCTCCGGCAATATCCGGGATCTGGAAGGCGCCTGGAACCGGGTACTGTTCTATGCCATCATGTTCCAGGAAGACAAGAACGTCATCCGCTTTGAAACCATTGTCAATGCCCTGAAGAACCAGGCCGTCGTATCCGACAAGACCGGCATGTCGCCGAACAAGATCATCAAGGGCGTCGCTGACTATTATGGCCTGACCAAACAGCAGATCACCGGAAAGACACGGACCAAGAACATTGCCAATGCAAGGCATATCAGTATTTATCTCTGCCGGAAGCTGCTGGATCTGCCGTATATCAAAATCGGTGAAGAATTCGGCGGCCGGGACCACGCCACCGTGATCAGTGCCTGCCGCAAAGTGGAAAAACAGATTAAGAGCGATTCCACATATGCCCTTGCAGTACGGGAGATCGAAACTTCACTGAGCAGCTGATCTCCACATTCACTCCTCTTTCCGTCAACATGCAAAAATGATAAAATATGTGATAACTGCAAGCTTTTTACCACTTTTCCACAGTTTCCACAGACCTAATAGTAATGAACTGAAAAAAGAATATATACCAGGGGGATTTCATGAGCGAACTGAATTTCAAAATCAATAAGGCAAAATTTCTGAATGCACTCCAGATCTCAGCCAAAGCCGTTTCACCGAACTCACCGGTTCCGTCATTGTGCGGAATCAGGATCAATGCTGATGACAGCGGTCTGACCCTGACTTCCAGCGATGCGGATATTTCCATTGAAATGACATTATCCAATACGGATGACGAAAAGCTTGGCCTTTCGGTCATCACACCGGGCACGGTTGTCATCGACGCCAGATACCTGCTGGAGATCGTTAAGAAGATCGATACGGATGAAATCAATGTAGAAATCATTGATGGTACATTGACCAGGTTCAGCGGCGGCAAGGCCGAATTCAAGATCAACGGCTACCGGTCCGCGGATTATCCGACCATGGATTTCTCGAAGCCGGCCGTATCCTTTACCCTGAAATACCGGGAACTGGCGGCGCTGATCTCTGAAACTGTCTTCGCGGCTTCAGCCAAAGAGACACGTCCCGTCCTGACTGGTGTCAACTTTGCCAACAAGGGTACAGAACTTGTATGCACATCCACTGATTCCTACCGACTGGCGAGAAAAGTCATCCATGTGGAGGCTGAACCGTTCACCATCACTGTTCCGGCCAAGAGCCTCAGTGAAGCCAGATCCATCTTCGCCAATGAAGATGATGTGGAAATCGCGGTCAGCACGAAGAAAATTCAGTTCATTTCCAAGAATATCGTCATGCAGTCCAGACTCCTGGATGGTACATATCCGGAAACAGACCGGCTGATCCCGAAAGAATTCACCAGGACCCTTGTCATCAGCCGCAACGCCCTGATTTCCGCCATTGACCGGACATCCTTCATCAAGACAGACAACATGACCATCATCCGCCTGCAGATGAACAGCAGCGATGACATCTCGGTTTCCAACAAATCACAGGAAATCGGTGAGTTCCATGAAGATCTCGTAGCCGAATCCTATGAAGGTGCGCCGATTGACATCAGCTTTGCCGGCAATTATGTCCTGGACGCAGCCCGGGCGCTCAGCAGCGACCGGATCCGGATCCAGTTTACCGGGGAAATGAAGCCGTTCATCCTGACCAATGTGGACGGTGAGGACAATATCCTGCAGCTGGTTCTGCCGGTCAGGACATACAACTGAATGACTGTGAAAGGCTGTCCGGCAAAACGGACAGCTTTTTATTTTCAAAAAAGGTCATAAAAATGTCTCTGAATGGCATGCAGGCGGTTTTCAGGCCGAATTCTGCATTTGACTGCTGTCAAGGCTGAGATACCGACAGTAATAAAAAACTTCAAATTCGGGCCGGAAACGGCCTTTTATTTAAATAAAATAATTTAAATATGATATAATAAAGATGGCTTTCGAAGAAAAGAAAACGGAGAGGACGTCATGGAGAAAATTCAGAGTGATTTCATTACACTGACCCAGTTTCTCAAGATGCAGGGCTTCGTGTCTACGGGCGGGCAGGCAAAACAGCTCGTTCTGGAAATGAAGATCTACGTCAACGGGGAACGGGAAAAACGCCGCGGCCGGAAACTGTATCCCGGTGACAAGGTCGTCATTGACGGCCGCACGTTTGTCATCGGCTGATGCAGATCAGAACCCTGCAGCTGCGCAACTACAGAAATTATGAAAGAGCCGTCATCCGCTTCGCTCCGGGCATGAACATACTGACCGGACTGAATGCCCAGGGAAAGACAAATCTGCTCGAAAGTCTGGTTTATCTCTCCCTGACAAGATCGCACCGGCTCAATGATGATCAACAGCTGATCAGAAGCGGTTGTGAAGCCGCCAGGATCAGCTGTGCTTATGAAGACGGCATTGAACGGAAGATCGAAGCTGTCATTCATAAAGGCGGCAAGACCCTGCTGGTCAACGGCCAGCCGGTCCACCGCAGCAGTGAATTCATCGGCCTGCTCAATGTGGTGCTGTTTGCCCCGGATGACCTGGGACTCTTCACGGATGCGCCCCGGGAAAGAAGGCGGCTGATGAACCAGGAGATCGCCAAGATTTCCCCGGCTTACCTGAAAGCGGTGAGCCGGTACCAGAACCTGCTGCGGGAAAGAAACATCCATCTGAAGCGGTATGAGCCCAATGAGACGTATCTCGATACGCTGGATGAACAGATGATCACGGAATCCGTCCAGATCATCAATGCCCGCCGGGAGTTCATCCTGGCCCTGAACGAAGAGATGGGAAGGCTGTACCGGGAATTGTCGGACAGTGAGGACCAGGCAGGCCTGGAATACCTGTCCGTCATCGGTCCGGAGGAAGATCCGGAAGAGAGCCTGCGCGGCCGGTACCGGGAAAACCGGCAGAAGGATGTGGAAAACCATGTCACCGGCATCGGTGTGCACCGGGAAGACCTGCTGTTCACGCTGAACGGGCAGAACATCACCCTGACCGGCAGCCAGGGCCAGAAGCGCATGTGCATGCTCAGCTTCAAGATGGCGCTGCTGGCATACATTCAGAAAAAGACCGGACGGCAGGCAGTCCTGCTGCTCGATGACGTCTTCAGTGAACTGGATCAGAACCGGCAGAGGAAACTCGTGCAGATGATCCGGGGAACCCAGTGCCTGATCACGGCAACCGAAATACCGCCGCTGCTGAAAAACAGCGGCGCAGAGGAATACATGATTATCAGCGGCACCGTCAGTGCCAGGCAGAAAGGAATACAATGAGCGAAGAAATCAGAGAACAGAGGCCGGAAGAAGAGGAAGAATTCGATTTCCGGGTGGAAGATCACACCTATGATGACGCGGATATCCAGGTCCTGGACGGACTGGAAGCAGTCCGCAAGCGTCCGGGCATGTACATCGCGTCCACCTCGGAGAAAGGCCTTCATCACCTGGTCTGGGAAATTGTGGACAACGGCATTGACGAAGCCATGGCCGGCTATGCGACAACCGTTACGGTCACGGTGGACAAGGACAACGTCGTCATCGTTGAGGATGACGGCAGAGGCATGCCGACCGGGGAAAACGTCAAGACCGGCAAATCCACCATTGAAACCATCTTTACCGTGCTGCATGCCGGCGGCAAGTTCGGCGGCGGGGCATACAAGGTCTCAGGTGGCCTGCACGGGGTCGGCGCTTCCGTTGTCAACGCGCTGAGCGAATGGCTGGAAGTCCGCGTCTATCATGACGGTAAAATTTTCTTTGTCCGTTTTGAAAACGGCGGCCATGCGGTGGAACCGCTCAAGGTCATCGGCAGCTGCGATCCGGCCAGGCACGGTTCGGAAATCCGCTTCAAGGCAGATCCGACCATTTTTACCGAAACAACCGTATACAGCCACGAAACCCTGCGGGACAGGCTGCGGCAGCTCGCCTTCCTGAACAAGGGCATCCGCATGGTCTTCAACGATGAAAGGGAAGAAGACCCGCACAAGCAGCACCACACTTTCCTGTTCGAGGGCGGCCTGAAGGAATATGTGGCCTTCCTGAACAAGAACCGGAATGTGGTCCACGAAGAAATCATCTACTGTGAGGGCCATAAAGACGGCATCGAGGTCGAAGTGGCAGTGCAGTACAACGAGGGCTACAACCCGAATGTCTATACCTTCTGCAACAACATCAATACAGCTGAAGGCGGCACCCACGAAGAAGGCTTCCGCAGCGCCCTGAACAGGATTATCAACAAGTATGCAAAAAGCAAGGGATTCCTGAAGGAGAAGGAAGACAACCTGACCAGCGACGACTGCAAGGAAGGCATTACCGCTATCATCAGCGTCAAGCATCCGGATCCGCAGTATGAAGGCCAGACCAAGACCAAACTCAGCAACAGTGAGGTCCGCAGGTGCGTC
>JAEEHG010000036.1 GCA_016280695.1 Solobacterium sp.
GAAATCGATATTAAATTCCTTATCCAGAATCGTCTGGATATCCAGATTCACGTTGCCAGCCATATCCGCCACACTCCTTATTCAGTAATTATTACAGGATATGATCCGAAAATCAATCAGTCCCCGGCCGTTTCAGAAGGAATATCCTGCTGATCAGTGGCCGTCATATTCCCGGGCCGCCGCCAGTACCGCATCGATGTCTTCCATCGTGCTGAAACCGCCCAGCGAGAAGCGCACATGGGTGCCGCCGGCAATGCTCAGCGCGATGTTCCGGCTGCGGAAGAAGGCAAACATGGCCTGCGGATCAGCCGGCCGCATGGACACGATGCCCAGGTGTTCCGCCTCGGCCGCCGGGGTAATAACCGGATAACCCAGATCCGCCAGTCCCTGCCGCAGCACCCCGTACAGTTCACGGACATGGGCATTGATCCGTTCGATGCCGACCTCTTTCAGCACCTTCAGTGATTCATTCAGAACATAGATCCCCGGGTTGTCCAGGGAGCTGTTCTCCATCTTCCGGGCATTTCCATCATCCGTGCAGTACAGTTCCCACTGCCCGTCGCGGAAGCGGACATCGTTGCAGAAACCGGCGGCGATATAGACCGGCCAGATCTGCTTCAGCAGTTCCCTGCTGTAAACGGTAAAGCCGATGCTGTTGACCGCGTTCAGGCTCTTGTACCCGGCCCCGTTGACCGCGTCCACATGCCATTCATCCATGCGGAACGGTTCCAGTCCGAGGCTCTGGATGGCATCCACAACCAGGTAAATACCGCGCTCATGGCACAGTTTCCCGAGTTCAGCCAGATCAATTCGGTAGCCGGTGACCGACTGCACATGGCTGACCAGCATCATCCGGGTATGCGCATCACACAGCGCCATCAGGTCCGCGGCCGGGATCCGCTCGTCGTCCCGTTCAGGCAGCACCCGTACTTCAATGCCTCTGGTCCGCCCGGCATTCAGGGCCGGCATGATGACCGAATGGTGCTCAATGGCATTGGTGACCACGTTGTCCCCCGGGGCAAACGCAAAGCCCTGCAGGATCGCGTTCAGGCCCTCGTTGGTATTCCTGGTGAAGGCCACAAGATCCGGACTTGCCGCCCCGCACAGTTCGGCCAGCAGGCCCCTTGTCTCATCGATGACCGCAAAGTGGGAAGCCCGGCCCGGGCCGCCCCGTTCCACGGTTACGGCCGCTTTTGTCCAGTCGGCGAAATAGCGCTCCACCCCGCGGATGCCGAAGGTTGTACTGCCGCAGGCATACGCGTTGTCCATGTACACACACTGTGCCGCTGCCGGAAACAGTTTCCGGTATTCCTTTACCCAATCGCTGTTCATTGTCTTCCTGCCTTTCCGATCAGATAGTCGGCACAGATCAGGTCTTCCACTGCCATGCCGAGTGATTCAAACATTGTAATCTCCTCCGGCGATGTCCGGCCCGGCACTTTCCCGGCCATGACTTCACCGATTGTTCCGATAATGTGCCCTTCCGCAATACTGCCATCCTGCAGGGCCAGCAGATAATCCCCGCTTTCATGGCACACCGAATCGACATTGTCGCAATAAAAGCGCACTGCCGCCGTCAGGGCCCCGTCAATCTCCCGGGCATCTTTTGCACAGGCGCCGACCGCGTTGATATGCGCCCCCGGCTTAACCCATTCCTTCTTCAGGATCGGCTCCCTGGCGGCCGTCAGGGTGCAGATGATATCCGCGTCCTTTACCGTTTCTTCTATGGACGCGCAGGCTTCGACCGGCAGATCGGTTTCCGCCTCCGCGTCTTCCGCAAAGGCCTTGGCCCGCGCCCATACGGCGTCAAAGACTTTTACACGCTGCAGACGGAAAACTTCCTTCAGGGCCCGCAGGTGTGACCAGGCCTGGTGTCCGCAGCCGATCAGGGCCAGGACCGAAGATTCCGGCCGGGCCAGATAACGGCTGGCCACCGCACTGCAGCAGCCGGTGCGCACCCCGGTCACGGCCATTGCGTCCACCAGCCCCTTCAGCTCCCCATGGGCTTCGTCAAACACCAGGATCTGTCCCTGATGGGACGGATAGCCGTCCAGACTGTTGCGGGGATAGACGCTGAGAATCTTCATGCCGAAAAAACCCGCATGGAAATACGCCGGCATTGCCGCCATGACATTGCCGTTGGGCATCGGTATGGCCGTGCGCAGATACTGTACGCAGGCCCCGCTTTCCTCATCCGCAAATACCTGTTCCATCAGTCCGATGCACTCTGCCGGGCTGAGCTGACTGTATACCTGTTCCGCATCGATGCTTATGATTTCCTTCATCGCCGCAGCCTCCTCTTTGCTGTGCTTATTATAACAAAACGAAAGGCTGTTCAGCGGCGATTCATCGAACCGGCATGAACAGCCCTGTGTGACACTGTGTTAGTCGAAAATGACGATGCGCCCTTCGATGCGGGCATCCAGGCCCTGGTGCAGGGTCAGGTACTCTTCCACGATATTGTTGACCGAAGTGGCCACAACCCGCGGTTTCATGTTCTGCTTCACTTCCTCCAGGGGAACCCCGAGGAACTCATCGAAATTGGTGTAATGGTAGTTCTGCAGGGCGATCTTCAGCCGCTGGTCGTCCGTAATATCAGCCCCGTTGAAGCGCAGGACATCGATATGATGCGTACTCTTGCGGTAGACAATCCGCACCCCGCGGGAGAACTGATAGAACTCCGTATGCCCTTCCCAGGCTTCATCCCGCATGATGTGCTGGATCATGCGGCGGAACTGGGCCCCGGTGACTTCCAGCATCCAGACCACATCGTCAAAAGGTGTGTTTTCCAGCAGGTCCTGGTATTCAACCAGCGGTCCGAGTTCCTTCTTGCGGATGGCGCCGGATCCGAACATCATGATGTCAAAGCTGCTTTCATCCTGCATCAGATCCGCGTAGAGATTGCCCAGCTCAGTCTCCTGTTCCCGCTTCGGATGGGTCAGGCGGCGGGCAAAACGGGTCACGATCCGCTTGTATTTGGCGTCGGTTTCACTCTGGTAATGGGCAATCAGTTCCGCCATGACCGGGTCCACCGGCGCGGTTTTCCAGTTGATCGGCACACATTCCCAGCGGTAATCCGAAATGGTGCCGGTTTCCGTATCGATGGTCAGATCGAACCGGCCGATCTGCCCGGTGCCCGTATAGGCCTGCACAATCGGCACGCCGTTGACGATTTCCGGTTCCGTCATCATGGTATGGGAATGCGCCCCGATGATCATGTCAACACCCCACCCCGGGTCCAGCAGCCGGGCCAGTTTCCGGTCCGCCTCAATGCCGATGTGGGTCAGCAGGATGGTCAGGTCCGTCTGGGTGGTGCGGTAGTTATCGCAGATAATGCCGACTTCCCGGGCCGCCTCCTCCACGTTGAGGAAGGTGCCGATCACCTTTTCGCTCTTTGTGGAAGCCAGTACTTCTTCCGTCAGGATGCCGATGAACATGACCCGCAGGCCGCCCACTTCCACGTTGATGTACGGCTTGAACAGCCGGGTATTGTTCAGGGTGACGTAGAAATTCGCGTTGATGATCGGAAATCTCGCGCACTTCTCCAGGAACAGCAGGTGCGCCAGGCCGTAATCCACCTCGTGGTTGCCGACCGTAGTCACATCCGGGGACAGCAGGTTCATCAGTTCGATCGTGGACAGGCCCATGTACTCGCTGTCAATGACCGAGCCCCGGAACATATCACCGCCGTTGGCGTATATTACGTTTTTCTCCCGCTTGCGCGTATCCTGAATGTAGCCGGACAGCCGGGCCAGGCCGCCGGTCTCCTTTCCCTCCGCGTCCGTGTGCGGAAGAAAATCACCGTGCATGTCATTGGAATGCAGCAGGGTCAGCTGCTTATAACGTTCCACGAAAAGCACCTCCTTTCAGGGCAATTTCATTATACCGGGACAAACCGTTTCCTGACCCCACCCCGGCGGGCAGGTTTACGCGCCGAATTAAGAATTACCGCCTTTTTCCTTTTAATAGAGATCATGTATAATATATCTCATGACAGGAGATCACCATGGTAAACTATCCTGACGGCCGCAAAGCCCGTACGGCTGAACACAAAACCGGCGCCGGCGGCCGCGGCATGGAACTGGAAAAGGAAATCAACCTGACCAATTCGTATTATCTGGATACGGATCGGGCTGTCATTCATAAAAAGCCCACGCCGGTAACCATTGTCAAAGTGGATTACCCGATGCGTACGGCCGCAAAAATAACCGAAGCTTACTTCAAGGTGCCCAGCACCACCGACTATAACGGCATTTACCGCGGGAAATACCTGGATTTTGAAGCCAAGGAATGTGCCTCAAAGACCTCGTTCCCGATCAAGTCCATCCATGAGCATCAGATCCGCCACCTGGACAGTGTCATCCGGCACGGGGCAATCGCCTTCGTCATCGTCCGCTTCACGGTCTACGGCGAGACCTACTACGTTGATGCCGGTGAGATGAACGGCTACATCCGCACCTGCGGCCGCAGTTCCATCCCCTACAAATGGTTTCAGGAACACGGAATCCTGATCCCTTACAACTACGTCAAGCCGGTTGACTACCTGCAGATAGTCGACCAGCGCTTCTTCAAGGAGAATGCGAATGACTAAAAAACGTCCCAGAAAAACCCGCCGCGCTCCGCGGAAACTGAATAAACGCAATCTGCTCACCCTGATCCTTGCCATCCTGGTCTTTTTCGAACTGGCCGGGACGGCTACCGGACTGATCATGGTCGGTTCGATGCTCAGGGATAAGCCCGAACTGGAAGTGGATGATTTCTTCTCCGCGGAGAGCTCCCATATCTTTGACAAGGACGGAAACCAGATTGCCGATATCGGCACCCAGCTGCGTGAGAATATCACCTACAACGAAATGTCGGAAGCGGTCATTGACTGTTTCCTGGCCGTGGAAGACAGCCGCTACTTCAAGCATGACGGCTTTGACATGCCGCGTTTCATCAAGGCGGCGCTGGTCAACGTCAAAAACATCCTGACCCACAACAATTCCCGTGAAGGCGGCTCCACCTTCACCATGCAGCTGGTCAAGGTCACCTACTTCCAGAATGATGAGACTGGGGAAACCCGTTCCAAGGATATCGAGTACAAGGTTGAACAGATTGCCCTGGCCAGGGAACTGGAACGCCGGTCAAACAAAAAGGCCATCTTTGAGATGTACCTGAACAAGCTGAATTTCGGCGGCACCGGCAATATCCGCGGCATCGAGATGGCTTCCCAGTACTACTACGGCAAACATGCCGGTGAGCTGAACCTGGCCGAAGCGGCGATGCTGGCCGGGGTCATCAACTCCCCTTACTGGTATGATCCGCACAACTATCTGGACTATGCGACCAGAAGGCGCAATACCGTGCTCTACCAGCTCATGAACCACGGCTATATCACCAAGAACGAGTATAACCTGGCCATGGCCGTCAACGTGGAAGACACCCTGATCGATCCGATGAGCCAGAGAGCCGGCGGCCGGGCCTACGCCTACCAATCGTACATTGATTCGGTCATTGAAGAAGCCGAAAAACTGACCGGCATGGACCCGTACAACGTTGCCATGGATATCTACACTTACATGGACCCGAAAGTCCAGCAGGTCATGGATGACATCCAGGCCGGCAATTACGCGGAAGTCGTCTTCCCGGATGACCTGATGGAAATCGCGATGATCTCGGAAAACAACCAGACCGGTGAAATCGTGGCCATCGGCGGCGGCCGCAACTACGGACGCGGCGGGTCGATGCTGCTGAACCATGCCACCAACCAGTACAAGCAGCCCGGTTCCAGCGTCAAGCCGTTCCTCGACTATGCCCTGGCCTTTGAGTATCTCGGCTGGGCCACCAGCCATGTCGTAACCGACCGGCCGATCATGTATGCCGGCACGAATATCATCATCAAGAACGCCAACAACAGCTACTACGGGCAGCTGCCGCTGGAAGATGCCGTCGGCCTCTCCCTGAATACCCCGGCCATCCAGGCCCTGGAGGAAGTCATCAACACGGCCGGCTGGCAGACCGTCGTCAACTATGTGACCAACCTCGGCTTCTCACAGGTATCAGCGGACAACTTCGATATCGGCTTCGCGATCGGCGGCTCGAACTTCACCTGCAGCGCCAAGGAACTCATGGCCGCCCACGCGGTCCTGATGAACGGCGGCAATTACATTGAGCCGCACACGATATCACGCATTGAATACCGCAACGGGACGCAGGAACCGGTGGTGCCGCAGTACATTCCGAAGAATGTCCTGACCCCGCAGGCTGCTTACCTGGCAGCTTCGCTGATGTATACAGCCGTAAACAAGAACTATCAGAACTACCTGCAGATCCTGATCCGGGACTATCCGGTATACGGCAAGACCGGGACAACCGACTGGGGTTCCGAAGGCCTGCAGTACAATATCCCGCAGGGCGCCTCCAAGGACAAGTGGATGGTCTCCGAAACCAGCCAGTATACAACCGCTGTCTGGGTCGGTTACGAAAAAGGCATCAAGGATCAGAACACCTACTTCACCAATGCCAAGGCCGCCCTGAATATCCCCGGCAACATCTCAAGCCTGCTGGTCAGTGTCCTCAATGACGGCGTCAATCCGCCAGAAGTCCCGCGGCCGGACGGCATCTCCGGGATTTCCCATATCATGGCCACCTTCCCCTATGCCTATCCGGTTGAAGGCATGGAAGGAAGCCTTATCTCCTACGGCCTGATCAAGAGTGACAAGGCAAATCTGGTCACGGCCGAGCAGGAACCCGTGGAAACCCTGAATTCCTTCAACGCAACGTATAACGATGAC
>JAEEHG010000037.1 GCA_016280695.1 Solobacterium sp.
GCCCGGATACCTCACATCCATGACCGTCTCGGGAAGGAAAGAACCGGTGCTGATCGCCGGCCCGAAGGGTCTCACGGAGATCGTGCCGAAGATCTGTGCTGTTGCCAGTATCGGCTATGAGGTGCAGGGCCTGGAATATACCGGGGAAACAGCAAGTTTTGCCTTTCCCGGACATCCGGAAATGCAGATCCATGCCTTTCCGGTGGAACACAATATCGAGACCTGGGGCTATACGATCGAGGTAAAAAGATCCGGCCGCTTCGATGCCGACCGGGCAAGGGCGCTGGATATACCGACCAGGTACTGGCATGCCCTGCAGAAAGGGGAAACCGTGCAGGATGGGGAAAAGACCTACACCCCGGAGCTGGTGCTGGGACCGGAAAGGAAAGGCATCCGGCTGACTTACAGCACGGATACCCGGCCCTGCGCGAACCTCGTGCAGCATGCCGCAGGCAGCGATCTGCTGATCTGTGAAGGAATGTACGGGGAGGATGAAAAGATCTCCGCCGCCATGGAAAACAGGCATATGACCTTTGCCGAGGCAGCCGGCATTGCCAAAGAAGCAGGCGTGAAGGAACTCTGGCTGACGCACTACAGTCCGGCCGAGCAGAAACCAGAGGAACATATTGTCAATGCCCGGAAGATCTTCGCAAACAGCAAGCCGGGATATGACGGAAAACACAGAGTGTTATCCTTTGAAGATTAAAAACAGTCCGCAGACTGTTTTTTTGTATTGTCACTGAACAAGGCTGTCTGTCAAGCACTGAAGAAATCACAGGTAAACTGAAGGCTTTTTCCGCATATCGGATGTAACCCCGGATCGAAGACAATAATCCCTTTATCAGAGGATTTCAGAGCACCGGAACTAACGGCCGGTGTGCCGGTCATTTTTTGCTTTTGATCTTGCCGGCATCCGTACGGTACATGCAATCTGCTAAAATAAAACTGAAAGAATCGGAAGGAGGTCTTGGAAACATGCTGCAGCCGCATATCCATCTGGATGAAAGCATCCAGGCGCCCTGCGCTCTGATGCCGGGCGATCCCAAACGCGTCGATGTCATTGCGCGGTTCCTTGATCATGTGCAGGAACTGACGTTCAACCGGGAATACCGCTCAATTCTGGGCGAATATAAGGGGATGAAGGTAATCGGCATTTCCACCGGAATGGGCGGCTCATCTGTCGCCATCGCTGTTGAAGAGCTGAATAAGATCGGCACCCGGATCCAGATGCGGGTCGGTTCTGCCGGGGCAATGCAGAAAGGCATCGGTCTTGGTGACCTGATTCTCTGTGAAGGGGCTATCAGGGATGATGGGGCCTCAAGAGCCTATGTTGATCCCATCTATCCGGCCGTGCCGGATTACCGCCTGATGCACCGCTGTGCCGAGGTGGCGGCTGAAAACGGCTGGCCGCACCATACGGGGATTGTCCTCTCACATGAATCCTTCTACATCGACAATGATGCTGAGATCTGTGAGGCATGGTCAAGGAAAGGGGTTCTCGCTTCTGACTTTGAGACTGCGGCCCTGTTCACGGTCGGCCGGCTGCGGGGTGTCCATACTGCCTCGATCCTCAACAATGTGGTGCTCTGGGGAGAAGACAGCGCGGAAGCCGTCGGTGACTATTCAGGGGGCGAAAGCAGGACTGCTCTTGGCGAGGAGCGGGAAATCATGACCGCGCTTGAGGCGATGTACCGGTTTTACGGGGATCTGACCCGGTAAGGAGATAATATGAAAGCTTGGGAAAAAGAACTGGAAATCCTGCGCAGCGGAGAACCCTGCTATCAGGAAGACGACAACGAAACAATCTGGGAAGAACAGGCCGGCGGGCCGGAAACAGCCCAGGATGAACTGACAAAGATGTACTGGCATTCGCAGGTGCCGGGCAGCCGGGCGCATGAATCCATCTGCCTGGCTGCGATCCAGGCCATGGAAAACCGCGGATATACCGTTCCCGGCGGGATGAAGATCATCGAGGAAGGCTTCCGTGTATATGAAACCGGTGACATGCCGCGGCTGCACAAGCTCTGCCAGCGGGCGTTCCGGGCAGCCTATGCGGCAGTGAAGGATGAAACCAGTCCGTACTGGGACCAGAAATTCTACGATACATTCGAGGATCTTGCGGCGGCAGTGACCTTCCCGGAAAAGACGGATGTTCCCATTGATGGCGCGTATCTGGAAAAGACCTACAGCGGCTGGCTTTCCCAGATCATCGGCGGGGCCTACGGAACGTGCATCGAAGGATATACCGGTGAAGCCATCAAGAAGCGCTATGGTGAAGTGGACCGCTATATCCGCAAGCCGAATACCTATAATGATGACATCACCTTTGAGATCGCGCTGCTGCTGGCCTATGAACAGTACGGAAAAAAGACCGGTTCCTTGGAAATCGGCGAAGAATGGATTGCCCGGATCCCCACAGCCTGGAGCGCCGAAGACTTTGCGCTGCGCAATATGCGGGCCGGCATCATGCCGCCGGAATCAGGCCGCTTCAACAATCCGTTCAATGAGTGGATCGGGGCCCAGATGCGTGGCGCCATCTGCGGCCAGCTCTTCCCCGGTGATCTGAAAAAAGCCGCGGAATGTGCTTTCAAGGACGCAGTCATCTCCCATGCCCGAAACGGTGTGCTGGGGGAAGTCTTCAATGCCATGATGGTTTCCATGGCCTATTATGAAAAAGATGTCCGGAAGATTCTGGAGACCTGTATCAGCCTGATCCCGGCTGACAGTGAGTACGGTCAGGTGATCCGCTTCGCCCATGAACAGTGCCTGATCCATGATGATTACTACAGCGCGTGGATGGTCTGTGAGAAGAAATACGAGAAGTACAACTGGATTCATGCCTATCCCAATGCCTGTGCGGAAATCGTCAGCCTGTATTTCGGTGAAGGGGACTTCAACAAAACGATCGCTGCGTGCGGCGGCTGCGGGCAGGACGCAGACTGCAATGCGGCCCAGATCATGACAATCATCGGCACGATCATCGGCAGTGAGGCCATCCCGGAATACTGGAAGAAGCCAATCGGCGATGAACTGGATACCTATGTACGGGATCTGAAGAAGATCTCCATCCGGGAACTTGCCGCAAAGACCGCCAGGGTCGCGGCCAGTCTGAAGTAAAAGAAAGGATCTGCAGAAGCCATAAACTTCGGGCAGATCCTTTTTTTACTGTTCTGTTTCGGTGAACAGCGGACTCAGTAGGATTGGTAGATGTCAGTAACCAGTTTCACCACGGCTTCCCGGTCCACCTTCAGCATGGCCAGGGTGTTCTTGTCCCCGAACTTTGCGTCAGAGTAAAGATCACTGACTGTCTTGCCGAGGCCGTGTTCACCGCCGGTTTCAACCCGGACACAGCACTCTTTCCCGCTGAAGAATTCCGGATGGGCCAGGTAAAGCACCGGGCAGGAATCATGCATGCACATGATCTCGCCAAGGCCGAGGGTCTTGTAGAGGGCCATGGTTTTGGCGGTTGCCTCGCCGATCAGGCGGCAGACATCGTTGCCGGTATTGCTGATGACATCGACTTCTTCCTTTGTCAGGTACGTCTGCAGGGTTACGTCAAGGCCGAACATGACAATGCGGATCCCGGACTTGAACACGCATGCCGCCGCATGGGGATCGCCCATGATGTTGAATTCGGCTGTCATATTGGTGTTTCCGGGGCCGGCCAGCACACCGCCCATGATGCACAGTTCTTTGACATAATCCGGGAAATCCGGATATTTGATAATGGTGTTGGCAATATCTGTCAGCGGGCCGACGGCCACAATGCGCAGTTCCCCGTTGAGTTCCTTTGCCTTGCTGTAAAGCGCGTCCCAGGCATGGCCTTCCGTCTCCGGGGCATCCGAGTGAGCAATCTTTGCTCCGCCCAGGCCGTCCGTGCCATGGACATATTCAGATGTCCGCGGCGCTGCGATCCAGGGTTTCTCTGCCCCTTTGTAAACCGGAATATCCTTCCGGCCGGCGAGGGCTGCGATATCACGGGTATTGCGGTAGGTGTTTTCCAGGGTGACATTTCCGGCCGTTGCCGAAAGGCCGGTAATTTCCAGTTCCGGCAGCTGGAAGGCGCAGAGCAGGGCCAGGGCGTCATCTACACCGCAGTCGGTATCAATCCATACAGGAATGCGTTCCATTATTCCACCTCCCAGCCATCATAGGTCCGGCATGCCTCAATCAGGTAATCAACGAATTTTTCCCGGTCCAGGCCGACAACAGCCCGGCAGTTGGGCTTGTTGCCGGTGATGCCGTATACATCAGCGACGGTTTCCCCGCGTGTGTACTGGCCGCCCAGTTCCGTAATTACATAGTAATCACGGATATCAAAGATTTCGGGATGAACCAGTGAAAGAACGGCGCACGGATCATGCAGGGTGGCACCCTTCCAGCCCAGTTCGCTCAGATGGATGAAGAAGAAGTCAAACCATTCTGCCACGACCTTGGCAACCGGGTTGCCAAGGGCACGGATCTTTTCCCAGTCTTCCGGGTATACAATTGCCTGCTCGGTCACGTCCAGGCCGCACATCTGCAGCGGAACCCCGGATACGTTTTCGATATAGGAAGCTTCCGGGTCAACCAGGATGTTGAATTCCGCTGCCGGCGTCCAGTTGCCGTTGCGGATCCCGCCGCCCATGGTGGAGATGACTTCGATCTTGTCTTTCAGCTCCGGGTGGGTCAGCAGCAGGGCCCCGACATTTGTCTGCGGACCGGTCGCGATGATTGTGACCTTCTCCTCGGATTCCCGCAGTACTTTTGCCATCATTTCGATAGCGGACAGAGGGCTGACGCCTCTTGCCGGCTCCGGCAGCTGCGGACCGTCCAGACCGGACTGCCCGTGGAAGTTCGGCGCAATAATCAGGTCGGACATCAGCGGGACAGGCCTGCCTTTGGCCACCGGGACATCGAGATGCAGCAGGGCAGCGATGCGCTGCGCGTTGTAAGTTACTTTTGCCAGCGTCTGGTTGCCGGCTACCGTGGTGATTGCCTTGATGTCAAATTCCGGCACGGATGCGGCCACCACCCAGGCAATCGCATCGTCATGGCCGGGATCACCGTCAAGGATCACCGGTCTTTTTTTCATTGTCATAGGATTCCTTTCTTCCGGATGAAGCTGCCTGCTAATTCCGGGCAACCGTACCGGTATCGGATTTTTCCTCGCTTTCCAGCCCCTGCAGACGCTTCAGTTCCTTATTGCGTGTATAGATCGAGTACAGCACGACACCGACCAGAACAACAGCGTAGGGAAGCGCGTTCAGGGCGTAGATGGACAAATTGGAAAGGGTCGCGAAGTTGGAGAACGCGTAGAAGATACCGAAGGCCAGGCAGCATATGCAGATGATGCCCGGGTTTCCCGCACCCATGTTGCAGGCTGCCAGGCCAACAAAGCCGCGTCCGGCGATCAGGCCGCTTGAGAAGTAGGCCAGATAGCATTCGGACATGAAGGCGCCGGCCAGGCCGCCCAATGCCCCGGAAATAACCAGAGCGATGGTTTTGATATGCAGGGAAGAGATACCGACGGATTCTGCCGCGTCTTCATTTTCACCGACGGCGCGGATCCGCAGTCCGAGTTTTGTCTTGAACAGCAGGAAGGACATTACAAAGACCAGGATATACGCGACGTAAGTCAGGATATAGTGCCCTGAGAGAATTTCCCCGAGCACCGGGATATCCTTAAGCAGCGGGATCGCAATCTGCGGCAGTGTCCCGGAGGACAGTGATGTCGTGGTGGTTCTGTCACCCGTCAGGACATACATCAGGAAGACAGAGGCACCGGTACCGATCAGGTTCATGGCGATACCGACGAGAATGATATCGATTTTCAGCCGGAAGGCGAACACGGACACCAGGAAGCCCAGAATGGCACCGACGATGATCGCCGCCGCCAGACCAGCCCAAGGACCGCCGGCCGCCGCACCGCCGAGCTTGGCAGATACCAGCACAGCCACCAGGGAGGACACCGTCATGATGCCTTCCGTACCCATGTTGATGGCATTGGCTTTCAGCGCGATTGCGCAGGCCAGGGCAGCCAGAAGGATCGGGGCAGCCGACATGATGATCATGTAATAGAAAGACGGAAGCACGAGTACCTTGGCAAGGGTATTGAGAATTTCAGTCAACAGTCCCATTATTCTGCAGCCTCCTTTCCTGTTTCCAGCTTGAGTGCCTGCTTTTTCTTTGCCTCCTCGACAATCATCTTACGATGTGTCTTGGCCAGGAATCTCTCAGCCAGCAGGAACAGTACGATAACGCCTTCAACGATCTTTGTCAGTTCATTGATCGGGCCGCCCGGCTGGGTAGCCATAATCGAAGCACCGGCCCTGATATAGGCAATGAAGGCCGCCGCCGGAATCAGGCGTTTCGGGTTGTTCCCGGCGAAAATCGCCATGGTAACGCCGTCCCAGCCATAGCCGGTCAGTTCAACACCATAGTAATAGTTGTAATTGCCGAGAATGACAGTGGCTCCGCACAGGCCGCCGATCGCACCGCCGATGATCTGCACGATCACCCCGGTCGAGATGATCCCGACACCGACATATTTGGCAAAACTCGGGTTCTGGCCGAGCTGGCGGATCTTGAAGCCCCATTTTGTCTTGAACAGGAATGCCCAGCCGACCAGGACAACAAGGATGCCGATGAACAGCCCAAGCCGCATCGTGAACCGGGTTCCCATGAATTTCCGGAAGGTCAGTACAACATCTTCTGTCCACTGCCAGGAATACTTGGAAGTACGGGTGTCCCGCAGTGTGGTGGAGAACAGGCAGTATCTGGAAATATACAGAGAGATGTAGTTCAGCATCAGCGAGGTGACCATGATTGAGGCACCCCACTTCTTCTCAAGAAGAGCAGGGATCAACGTGACCAGAGCCCCGGCAACAATGGAAATGCCAAGGCCGCAAACCGCACACATGACTGGGCTGGCATTCGCCGCCTGAATATCACCGTCCAGCAGGCAGCAGACCCAGCCGCAGGCCAGGCCGCCGCACATGATGGCACCTTCAAGACCGAGGTTGAACTTATTGGCAGAGAACATGATACTGACTGCCGTACCGGTAAACAGAAGCGGGATCATGAACTGGATCCACTGGTCAAAGTAGTTCCAGCCGATACCTTTGGCAACATTCGGGTTAAGGATCTGCAGCGGTCCCAGGAAGAAGTATTTCAGGGAGTCAATCGGATCCCTGGCGCCGATGATGATCAGCAGGACAGCCGTGCCGAGACCGATGGCGATGGCGACGGCCATGCGCATCAGCCCGAAGCGGGCTTCAACGTCCATGCCGCCGAACAGGGTGACGAATGATTTCTTCATCTGTTTATTCTCACTCATGCAAAGCACCTCTAATCTCTTCTTCACTCATGTGCTTGACGCCAAGCATATAGAAGCCAAGGTCTTCTTCGGTCAGCTGTCTGACATCGGGGAAGTAGGCGTTGATCCTGCCGCCGTGCATAACGATCAGCGAATCGGACAGGCTCATGATTTCCGCCAGGTCAGCAGAGATCAGCAGGATGGCTTTGCCGGCATCACGCATCTCAACCATGCGCTCGCGGACGAATTCCGCCGCGCCGACGTCGATGCCGCGGGTCGGCTGGTCACAGACAACCAGTTCGGAATAACTGGTGAATTCCCGGGCCACGACGACTTTCTGCACATTGCCGCCGGACAGCATGCCGACCAGCTGGTCACCGCTGTCGCACAGCACGAGGAATTCATCAACCCACTTGTCAGTGTCTTCCCTGACCGCTTTTTCGTTGATAAACAGGCCGTTATTATATTTGGCGTCCGAGATTTTATCAGCGATCATATTGTCGCGGATGCTCATGGAGCGGGCACAGCCGTAGATATTGCGGTCTTCCGGGATATGGACCAGGCCGGTTCTGCGCAGGTCTCCGATATCCATATCCTTGACCTCTTTGCCC